>CALAWF010000190.1 GCA_937894665.1 uncultured bacterium
TCCTGCTATGAAACAAGAATTAGACGGTGTTGATCCTGAAACTGAAAAAACTTATATGCATAAATACATCTTCCCAGGATTCTCTGTTGGTGAAGTTAAACCCCTAAGAGGACCGGGTAGAAGAGAAGTTGGTCATGGTCATTTGGCTGAAAGGGCTAATATTCCTGCATTGCCTTCTCAAGAAGAATTTGGCTACACTATCAGAGTTACATCTGATGTTTTAGAATCAAACGGTTCAACATCAATGGCTTCAACTTGCGGTTCTTCAATGGCATTGATGAATGCAGGTGTTCCTGTTAAATGTATGATTGGTGGTGTTGCAATGGGTATGATTACCGAAGAAGGTAAAGAACCTATTGTATTAACAGATATTCAAGGAATCGAAGATTTCTTGGGTGATATGGACTTCAAAGTTACAGGTAACGATACTGGTATTACGGCTCTTCAAATGGATATGAAAGCTAAAGGTATTGCTAACGAAACTTTGAGAAAAGCATTAGGTCAAGCTAAAGAAGGCAGATTGCATATCTTAGGCAAAATGAGAGAAGCAATCACTGAACCTGGGCCAATGTCTCCATTTGCTCCAAGTATCAATACAATGACTATTCCAACTGAAGACATCGGAACAGTTATCGGACCTGGCGGAAAACAAATCCGTGCAATTATTGATGCTTCTGGTGCAGAAATTGATATTCAAGATTCTGGTGTTGTAACTATTACTTCTAATGACCAAGAAGGTGCTAAAATCGCTATGAAAATGATTAGAGATTTAACTTTCAAACCTGAAGTCGGAATGGTTATTAAGGGTAAAGTTGTAAGAATTATCCCTATCGGAGCTTTCGTTGAATTAGGCGGTGGCAAAGACGGTATGGTTCACATTTCTCAAGTTTGCAACGAAAGAATTGAATCAATTGAACCTCATTTAACTATTGGTCAAGAAGTTATCGTTAAAGTTATCAAAATTGATGAAAAAGGTCGTGTAAACCTTACTATCAAAGGTGTAACTGAAGAAGATAAAGCTAAAGTGATTCAATAGTTAAATCTAAAATATAAAATAAAAAATAGTTCTCAAATGAATAATTTGAGGGCTATTTTTTATGCTTGAATAAAGAAAATTTGTTGTTTTTTATACATTTTTTATACTTTTTTATCTTGTTTTATCATTCTTTGTTGTGGTAATATTTAGATAATGGATACATGAAATGGAGAGTTAAAAATGGCTGATATAGTTACTATTGGTAGTGCAACAATGGACGTATTTGTTGAATGCGATGATGCAAATATTGTTTCAGTTCGTTCATTAAAGAAAAAATCAGAATTTATGAGTTATTCATATGGTGCAAAAATTGAAATCACAGATTTTGCATCTCAAGTTGGTGGCGGCGGTGTTAATACTGCTACAAATTTTGCGAATCTTGGACTATCTACCGCTGCAATATTTAAAGTTGGCGATGATATTTATTCAAAAGGTTTGTTTGAATTTTTTAAAACAAGAAATGTTGATTTATCTTATGTAATTCAAAATAAAGAAGAATCTACAGGTTTTTCAATTATTTTAACAAGTTTTGAAGGTGATAGAACTGTTTTGGCACACCGTGGTGCAAATGCACATATCAAAAAATGTGAAATCAATTTTGATGCAATCAAAAATGCAAAACTTCTATACATTGCACCTCTAAATGGTGATAGTAACAAGGTCTTGGATGATATTGTTAAGTTTGCCAAAGAAAATGATACCGCAATTTGTTTTAATGCAGGAACAACAGGTATTAAAAAAGGTTTTAATTATTTGAAAAAGATTTTGGAATCTGCTCAAATTGTTGTTATGAATAAAGAAGAAGCCTCTATGGCAACAGGTATCCAGCTTCGTTCAGATACAAAGGAAGAAAAATTTTCTACAATGCTTATTCATCCTGATTTAAAAGCAATGTTCAAGAAATTAAAGGTTTCTGATTATCAAATTATTGTTATTACTGATGGCGGTGCTGGGGCTTACGCCTATGATGGTAAACAATATTTCTATTGTCCTTGTTTTGATGGCCCTGTAACTTCAACACTCGGAGCAGGGGATGCTTTTGCATCTACATTCTGTGCTTCATTGATGCGAGAAAATAAGGATATTGAAAAAGCATTAAAAATGGCTTCAATCAATTCTGCCGGTGTTGTTTCAGAATTCGGAGCAACAAGAGGACTTTTAACATTTGATGAAATAGAAAGAAGACTTTCAAATTCTCCTGATTATGTTTGTCAGATTGAAGCAGAATAAATTTTGAATTAAAAATGAACTTTTAATCTCCTTATTTCGTTTATAAAAATGTAGATGATATAAGGAGATTTTTTATGACAGAAGAAATTAAAACTTGTGATTGCAAAGAAAAATGTATCAAAAAAGTTAAAGAATGGACTTTTATTACCTCCGCCGTGTTTGTAGGTGCGTTATTAGCAATTTTATTAGGGGCTAACATTTTACGTCCAAAATGCCCTCCTCCATGTCCTATGATGGATAATTACGGTCCAAGATTTGAACGTCAACTTCCACCTCCTCCAATGATGCATCCAGAAGCTCGTGGGGAACATCAATTCAGAGGTCCACAAGGTGGTCCGCCTCCACAATTTAGAGAACATAAAAAAGATTTTAGACCGGATGCAAAACCTGCACCTCAATCTCAAAAATAATAATAAATTCAACAAATAAAAAATCCCGCAAAGATAACTCTTTACGGGATTTTTTATAACTATTATTTGTAATAGCCCAACTCGGTAATTTAATTGTTTTCGAATGTCGTGTTAAATAATAATAACAATCAGAAAGGCTGAGGGATAGAAATAATGGAAAAGGTAAAAAAAGTAATAATAGTTGATGATTTTGCTCTCAGTCGTGCAATTTTGAAAAAAATGCTTGCATCTCGTTCTGATATTGAAGTTTGTGCAGAATTTGAAAATGCGGAGGATAGTATTGAATATTTGGAAGGTAACTGTGCAGATTTAGTTATTATGGATTTTGGTTTGCCAAAAATGAATGGAACAAAGGCATCCAATTTAATCAAAACTATTTCCCCGAATACTAAAGTTATATTGCTTGTTTCTGTTAATACCCGCTCTGAAATACTGATGGCGTTATTTGCAAATGTGGATGCTTATGCCCTAAAGGATATGAGTCAAAATCAGTTATTAAGTATTTTAGATAAAGTCTTTTCTGGTAATATTTGGATTGATTTTAGAATTCAGCATAATATTTTTAATCTGATAAAATATCTTCCCTCTTGCGATTATGAATATTTTAAAAGAGAGCTAACCCCTAGTGAAGGTATTCTTATTGATATGATTCTAAAAGGCTTTGATAAATCGGATGTTGCAGAATCTCTTAATCTTAATTTGAAAGATTTGGCTCTTTCTGTCCGTTCAATCTTTCAAAAATTATCGAAAACTAAACGTGTAATTCAATTGGCAGAGGATTTTAAATATGACTTTGTTTAAAAATAATGTTTTTAATTTTAGATCGAAAATGTATTTTATACATTTGTCCTTTTATCTTATAACGGTATTTTTCTTTTGTAGTCCATTTTTAGGGTTAAAATTTTTACCCCCTAAAGCATCTGTGCTTGTTGCAATTTTTGTTTTAACTTTAAAGCAATTATTTAATAGTTTTTTGTTTAATTGTAAATTAAATGTCAAAGACGATGAATTTTTAAGATATAGATATTGTATTTCTGATTCAAGATCTCTTACTCCTACATGTTCTTCTTGCCATGTAGAATCTTTATTAGATATGATTTTTTCAAATTCTCTTGATGTAATTACTTTTAAAGATTCAAAATTACGATATGCAATGTGTTCAAAGAAATTTGTAAGAGTTGCAGGTAAAAGAGATTCTTCCGAAATCATAGGGAAAACAATTAAAGATGTTTTTTCAGATAGGAAACAAGCCAATATTTTAAAATCTAACGATATTTATGTAATGAAAAATGGTGTACCTCGAACTTGTTTCTACACTGATTATTCCTCTCTTTATGAAACAAAGTATGAAGTTGTATCAACTCCAATTATAAGTAATAACGAAGTTGTTGGTGTTTTAACTCTAAGTCGAGATGTTACAGATACTTGTAATTTAAAAGACTCCTTAGAGTTTTCTAATTCTCAACTGATTACACTGCTAAATAATTCTCCAATGTTTGCTTATATCGTTGATACCTCAGGGGATTATGTATTAGGAAATGACAGAGCAAATAGGTTATTCCTAGAAGGTGTAGATGTTTTGGCTTGTGGTACGAGTCTTCAATATAATCCTGATTCTTTTAAAGAAGAGGTTATGGCAGAAGATGCTATTGTATTGGCAAATCAGCAGAATTTGCAATTTGAAAAACGGTTTACTACTTCTGATGGTGATACCCATTGGTATAGTGTTAATAAAACTCCTCTATTTGATGATAAAGGAAATCTCTATGCTATTTCTACCTTTGGTCGAAGTATTGAACAAGAAAAGCGAATATCCGAACAAAGAGAAACTTATATTGCAACGTTGAGCCATGATTTGAAAACCCCGACAATTGCTCAAGTAAGAGCTTTGGAACTTTTGTTGAGCGGTCAGTTTGGTGAATTTAATCAAGACCAAAAAGATATGCTGAAATTGACTCTTGATTCTTGTAATTATATGTATGATATGGTTTATACTCTTTTATCTACGTATAAATTTGAAAATGGAGATATTACTTTAAACTTTTCCACTTTCGACTTATCTAAAATTATTGAAGAATCCATAAAAGAAGTTATAAATTTGGCAAATGAAAATTCTATAACTATTGAAGTTGATAATGTCAAGGATTGCAAAATAACTGCTGACAGAATAGAAATGAAGCGTGTTGTAATAAATTTGCTGTCTAATGCAATTAATTATGCTTTCCCTAATACAAATGTAGTTGTTACCTGTAAAAAGGTTGGAAATAATATTGAATTTTGTGTAAAAAATTCCAGCCCATATATAGAACCAAGTGTTATGAGCGGTTTGTTCCGAAAATATGTAACCCATTCGGATAAATTTAATAAAGTTGGTGTTGGGCTAGGCTTGTATTTATCGAAAAAAATTGTTGAGGCTCATGGGGGTAAAATTATTGCACAAAGTTATAAAACCCAAAGCAATGTGTTTGGGTTTTCAACTCCAATAGATTGTTCTGTTGATACAAAGTCTAAACTTGTAGGAATTACAAATTAGTATTTGGATTTGTATAATCCTGACCACCTGTTGCTTTGTATAAGTTTATAGAAGAAATAACTTTATTAATATTATTAGTAACCAAATCTTCTTCCATAATTAAAATTGCTTGGTTATCTTTCATATTATCTAATTGAGATCTTGCTCCAATTTTGAACTGATTATTTGCAAGTTTTAATTTTTCTTGTTCAAGATTATATCTTTCAAGGCTGTTTTGGTAATTTTTGCTGGAAGTTTTTACACTCATCATTGCATCGTTAAGCTCTTGAATAGAGGTTAGAATTGTTTTTTGATAAATTTGTAGAGCTTTTTCGTATTCTAATTTGTTATAACGAAGTTTAGCTTTTTTGTATCCTCCGGTGAATAAATCAAGAGATGGTGCTACTCCGATATTAGAAAGGAATGTATGAGGAGCAAAAATTCTACACCAATCATATGCATTGAAACCTACTTGACCATAAACAGTGAATTTTGGTAAGAAATCACGTCTTGCAATTTTTATATCAATACCTGTTTTTTCGATATATTCTTCTGCTTTTTTCATGTCAGGGCGGTATTGAATATATTCTGTTGAAATTTCTTCCGGAATATTAATATTTGAAATTGTACTATAGTTACTTCTGTTTATATCCTTTATAAATCTATCTCCAAGTTGGGTAATCATTTGATTTATAATAATATCTTGTCTTTCTTTTAAAGAATTATAATGTTCATTCATTTTTGCAAGAGTTTGTTGCTCTGACAAAAGTTCATAAACGGGACATAATCCGCTTTTGTATTTTTCTTTTTCAAGATTAACTATCGCCTCTCTTGCTGGTGTCCTTGATACGTCATATCTTAAAGCAATCTTCTGGGCACTTA
>CALAWF010000191.1 GCA_937894665.1 uncultured bacterium
ACCTGCAAATATTAAGGCTCCAAATGTTAAAACACCTTATTTCTCAAGACCTTCAATGCAAGTTTTTCAATCTTCATCTGGTTCTGGTTTAAAGATATAGATAAATAAACCCTCCGATAATTGCCATCATTATTGCTACAAAACCCAGAGATAGTTTTATAAAGTAATTTGTTGTATAATCTTGCGAATCTTGGAGCTTTGATACGATTGTTTTTGAGTAGTCAAATTTAGAATCATTTTTTGTTTTTTCATAAGCGGAATGCAGTAGTTTTTTGTACTTGTACATTGATTCTAATTCTTTTCTTGCGTTTGGATTTGAAATCGTCATCTTTTTAATTTTTATATTTTCATTTGAGTTCAGTTCATTATCCACGTAGGCTGACAAATTATTTATAAAATCCATTTGCAGCTCATCTTTTGTTTGTTCCGGTTCAGAATGTTTAAATTTGCTCATTATTTTTTGTAATTCTTCTATCTTTTTTCTGCAAGTTGGGCATTTTGCCAAATGGTTATCAAAATCTTGTTTCAATCTTGGATTAAGTCTGCCGTCTATATAAAAATTTATCAATGCGGCAACTTGGTTGCAGGTTAGTTCTTTATTCATAGTTCTCCTCCTTGGGTTAGATATAATTCTTAAGTGCTTCTTGCAGTTTGATTCGACCTCTTGCGATGCGTGATTTTACTGTTCCGATACTTGAATGTGTTGTTTTTGCAATTTCTTCATAGCTCAATCCTTGAAATTCCCTCAAGATTATTGCTATTCTGAAACTCTCAGGGAGTTCTCTTATTGCAGATTTTATTAGTCTTTCGCATTCTGCTGTTATACATTTGTCGAATGGTTTACTCTTTTTGTCCGGAATTTCTATTTTTACCGTTAAGTCCAGAGGTTCACATTCGTAGTCAAGAGAGATTGTCTCGGGAGTTCTTTTTATTTTTCTTAAATCATCATAGTACGTATTTGTGATAATTTGATTTAGCCACCCGTTGAAACATCTGGGGCTTTTTAAATTATGAATATTTTTGGCAATTTTTAGTAATACTTCTTGGGTTAAGTCATGGATGTTGTTATTGTTTTTTGCCATATATGAAAGCGTTGCAAAAATGTCGTGTTGTACTCTTTTTAATAATGTCTCAAGGGCTTTGAAATCATCTTGTTGAGAAAGCACGACAAGTTCCTCTATTGGCATTTTTTTATAGAGTAACTTTTTTTCTTGCATAACAAAATCTCCTTAACTAAATGTTAAAGAGATTTGTTGATAATTTATATCAGCTTATTATTAACGGATTGTGATATTGTTATTTCCCGTAAAATAATAATGCTATTATTTATTCAATTTATAACGAATTACGGAATTACTTCCTTGAGAAGAAACAAACAATAAATCTCCGGTAATGTACATGCAATAAGGTTTTTGAACATTAGAAATTAATTCTGTTATCGCTCCGTTTGTATCTACTTTCAAGACATTATCTTTGTTATAGTTTGCGATGTAGATATTCCCAGCATTATCGTTAGCAAGTCCGATTGGTCCGTCTATTTTTTGACTTTTTAAATAAATAAGTTTTTTGTTATCCGGTCCAATTTTGTAAATTGTATTATCTGAAAAACCTGCAACGTATAAATTCCCGCTTTTATCTGCAATTACTCCTGTAGGGCTTGGAATATCTTCGTAAACTCCATTGCTATTGTTAGCCGGTGCTGCTTCTTGGTATGTTTCAGGTGCAGTTTGTTCTGCCTTAGCTGTCGGAAGGTCTGTTCCAATTGAATCCGCCAGTTGTTTAGCTTTTTGACCAATGAGAGTGTCGGTTGGAATCAATGTTAAATACATTTTAGCTTTTTCCGGTTCTCCGAGTTTTTTGCTCAATTGTGCGGCTTTGTAAACAGATTCATAATCATCCGGTTTTCTTAGTATTATCTGCTTGAATACTGCAAGAGCAGCTTCATCTTGTCTTAGATATTCCAGAATAGAACCTAAGTTGTAGTAGGCATCAATATAATTTGGATCAAGTTCAATTGCATTTTTGAAACATTGTGCGGACTCTTCAAACTGTCCAAGTTGATAATAATCAATTCCCTTGTTGTATTGAAGTTTCGCATCTGTTGCAATTGTAGCATTACTTGCTAGTGTTGTGCATAGTAATACTGATAATACTAAAATCGGTTTGATTAATTTATTGTATTTCATCTAATTCCTCAATTAATTTTTTGTTTGCATTTGCAAATTCACTACCTCTAGCAATTATAGCTTTTTTTAGAATTAGTGGCAAATTAATTGTTTGCATTTCTTCAAAATTGTTAGGAAGTCTTAAACTCCAGTTTTTATCACCAGATGTTCCTGGAACATTGTATGTTTCGTTCATATTGAAGAAATCAGTAAAGAAAATTTGTATATTTTCTGCTTTACATGCAAAAAGTTCTACTAATTTTGTTTCTTTTAGAAATTCTGCATCATTTGTCATTTTTACAATGATTTCATCTTTATTATCAGATTCTTTGAATAAATCATCTACAAGGTTTTTAACGTGTAGATAACCTTCGTGGGTGTTGGTTAAAGACTTAGCCCAAGCACTGACAGGTCTGTTGTCATGGGTTCCAATCATTGCCCAACATTTTTCAGTGATATTTTTGCATCTGTATGGATCATCCTCTTCTGTCGGTACCGTGAATTGAGTTAATCTCATTCCAAGAAGTTCATATTCTTTCATTACTGCTGCAACCGGATTTGTTAATGTTCCTAAGTCTTCGCAGACAATAGAGTCTTTTGTTAAACCTTCTTCTTTAGCTGCGGCGATAACAATTTTTTCAATAAGTCTTCCATAAAGTTTAATTTGTTCTTCTGTTAGAGTTTTAACTCTTTTTTCTTTATCAGAAGTTAATGTTTCGTCTAAATCTTCAAGTTTTGCAATCGCATATTTTGAAAGTTCAGGATGCTCCGGAGAAGAATACAATCTTCCTGCTCCTTGGCTTGGCATTGGTTTTTTGCCGGCTTTATATACCCAAGGGTCAATTAAACCTACAATGTGGTCAATTCTTACACCACCTGGATTTTCTTTGAACATTTTTTTGAATAGGTTTTTCATCAAAATTCCTGCTTCTCCTAAAGAACCATCTTCATTGTATAGTTTTTCAGGATTGATAACAGGAAATCCCCATGCCTGACCATCTTTTGAGAAATAATCAGGTGGACAACCTAAGCACCAACCTTCTAAGAATAATGATTGATAAGCCCAGCAATCACGGTCAGAGAACGCAACTTGTCTATCTGCAATCATTTTAATTCCTTTAGAATCTGCAAGTTTTTTAGTTTCTAAGTTTTGTTTATTTAGTACGAATTGAATAAATTTATATTTATCGATTTCTTTTGCATAAGTCTTTGAAGTTTCTTCAATTCTTTTTGCAAACTCGTTTTCTTCTTCTTTAGATTTTGGATTAAAAAGATTTTTGTCTGTTTTGTCTTTCCAGTTTGGCCAGAAATCTGTGCCATTTTTGATAGAAAGAGCTTCGTACAAGCTATCTTTTGATAACCAAGAGTCGTTTTCTTTTTTGTATGCTTCAAATTCTTTGTTCAATTTTGCATTATTTAGTTTTACAAAATTGTTGTATGCTTCTGTCAAAGCCTCATCTTGCCTTTTTGTTATGTATGAATAACTTGTTCTGTTTTTATCTTTGTTTGGATTGTTTTCAACAATATCGTTGAATGTTTTTTCTGATAAAATGTTGAACCATTTATCTGTTGTTAATTCTTTCAAATCTATAAATAAAGGGTTGTTTGAAAAGATTGTACCTGTATAAGGTGAAGAATCGGAACTTTTAGTTTTTCCAGCCGGTCCCATTTGAATTGCATCAAATAATCCTTGAACATAGTTTAAGAATTTTTTACCGCCATTGGAATTGATTGTGCCAAAACCTGTGTTTTCTCCGTCTGCAGCAGGAAAACTTCCATTGTGCATAATGAATACAAAATTCTTTTTGCCTAAAGTTTTTAACGCTTTTTTAATTGTACTAACTCTGTTTTTATCTAGTGTACAAACCATCTTTACCCCTTCTTATTTAAAATTAAACTAAAACACTCTCTAACAAAAAAATAAAAAATGGGCTCAGTGGGACTCGAACCCACGACCAATTGATTAAGAGTCAACTGCTCTACCAACTGAGCTATAAGCCCATTTACATCTCAAGAATATCATAAAAATTCTGAGTGTAAAGTGTTTTTAAGTGTAAAATTTTTATTCTCTAATCCATTCCCATATTCCGGTATGCCCATCAAATGGTCGGAATCCATTTCCTTCATAAAATTTTTCAGTTCCATGTGAATCCGGATTTAGTGTAATTCTATCTGCGAATGCTTTGATTGAATCAAGTATTCGAGTCCCAACTTTTTTAAACGAAGGTTCCAGTGTATAAACATTTCGTGGATCAACTTGGATATATGAAATGTGAAATTCTCTCGGTTTTTGTTTTTTTATTTCTGTTAATCCTAGAATTTTTTCATCTTCAAGTTTGTCAAATTTGTCATTTTGTTCTGTTATAGAAAAAATTTTAAATGTATCTTGGTTGCTTTTTCGTAAACTTAGAGCATCTGTATAAATATTGCAAGCGTAGCTGTCATTTTCAGCCCAATAAAAACTTGCTTTGCCAAGGGCTC
>CALAWF010000192.1 GCA_937894665.1 uncultured bacterium
CTACAACACCATTTGCTGGAGAAATGAAAGATAGATTTAAAAATGTTGATAATATTAATGAAATTATGAAAAATCCTGGAAAAGTTCCATACATTGATAAGTATCAAAGAGAAAAATATACTCCGGCAGCAAAGACAGCAATGCCGAAGCCGGATATGGTTGAAACGAAGAGAATTTTAGGACAATAACTAGATGGAAGCAATTATCGCAGAGTTAATTAAAATGTTCCCCAAGATAAATACCTACCTTATGGCAGGTACTTTTGTCTTTGCGAGATTAATTGGCTTTTTTAGATTTGCTCCAATTTTTAATAGAAAAGATTTTCCAAGTTTGGTTAAAATTCCTTTGGCTTTGCTTGTTACAATTTTTATTGTCCCTTTTTTACATCCTGAAAAATGTTTAACTCAGTGTGATTCTTTTATGCTTTCAATTGTTTTGAATATTGTTGTTGGCGCGATGATTGGCTATATGGCACAATTGATTACAATTGCAATTGATTGTGGTGCAGAAATGATAAATATGCAAATGGGTTTGTCTTCTGCAACTGCATTAGATCCAACAACCTCTGCTCAAGTTTCAATTTTGACTAAGATGATTTCTTTAATGGGTATTTTGATATTTATTAATCTTGGGGGCGTTTATTGGCTCTTCAAGGCTTTACTTAGAAGTTTTGAAATCTTTCCAATGTATTCTGCTCATATTCCATTGCCGCAGCTTATCAAGATGGATTTGTTAATAAAAATGTCATCTAATACTTTGTATATGGGGTTACAAATTGCCTCTCCGATTTTACTTGCAACTTTGGCTCAAGATATTATCTTGGGTGTAATTTCAAGAACCGCACCCCAGGTAAACGTATTCCAATTGAGCTTTCTATTCAAACCTGTTTTGGGTGCAGCAATTATGGTTTGGATTTTGCCAATGTTGATGAATGTAATTGAAGAATACTTTTTGAGTTTTGCGAATATTATTTAATTCGTATATTTTTATATTAAATCAACTATAACTATTTTATAATGAATGAACAATTTGTTATACTGAGCGAAGTGAAACCTTGCTCCGAAATGCTCAATCATCTTTTATATTCGCAATTTTATGCTTTGATAGTATCTGTTTTAATAATTTCGCATTTCCCGTATTGCATTTTGCTCTATCCTCTCTTTAGATAATGCTTAGCAAATAAGATTCAAAAATACTAAAAGCAATTGTTGAATAAATTATTTCAAAACTTCAATTACATCATAATCTGTTAAATAAGGAAGATGGGCTTCTGTTATAAGTTCACCAGGGAGTAAAATTGAAATTCCTGGAGGGCATTCTGCTACAACTTCTCCAGATAATCTCCCGACAGCTTGTTCTTTTGGGATAATTTCTTTTTCAGAGAAATATGCTTCTCTTAAATTCTTTTTGATAATTGGAGTTAACATTGGCATATGTTTTTTGTTCTCAAGATAATAAATATCTTTGTAGTCATGAGTATCGATTTTTTTCAAACAATTAACAAGATATTCAAAATCAGAACGTTTATTTCCAATGTTACTTAAAATTAAAATTCCTTCGTCTGAGGCACTTTCAACTTCAATTCCAAAGTCTATTTCTAAGATTGATTCAAGTCTTTTTCCTGAAAGTCCATCTGCTTTTATAAATACTTTTGTTACATCAGTTTTATAACCAAAATCAGATTTTAACTGATGAATTGAACCCATTTTGTCAATTTCTGCTCTTAAATATTTTGCGTTAGAAATTGCTCTTGCAAGTTGTTTTTGCCCTCTTTGACTTTGCAAATTCGCACGAGCTGCATCTAAACTGCCTAAAAGCATTAATGATGGGCTGGTTGTATGTAATAACATCAAAGATCGTTCAACATCTTCTGCATTTATTTTAGAATCCTTACTAATGTGGAGCATTGAAGATTGACTCATACTTCCACCTGTTTTGTGTAAAGAATGAACAACAATATCTGCACCAAGTTTTAGCGATGTTTCCGGTAATTTTTCGTTAAAATTCCACAAACAACCATGAGCTTCATCTACAATTAAAGGAACGTCATATTTCTTACAAATTTTAGAAATTGATTTTACATCCGATACAACTCCCTCATAGGTTGGGTTGGTAATCCAAACTGCTGAAACATCATCGTTTTCTTTGAGAAGTTTTTCTATTGAGTTTGCATCAATGTTACCCCAAAGTCCCCAGTCGCTAAATTTTTCAGGAATTACCCATAATGGATCTGCTCCGGAAATAATTAAACCTGTTAAAATTGAGCGATGGCAATTTCTATTTACAATAACTTTTTGCCCTTTTTTAGTTAAACCCATTGCAATTGCAAGGTTTCCAATTGTAGAACCATTTATTAAAAAGAAGGTTTTCTTTGCTCCAAATGCTTGTGCTGCAAGTTCTTGAGCTTCTTTTATTGGACCTGTTGCAGGTGTTAATGTTCCCAAGTTGTCAAATTCATCTGTAGTATCTACCATTAAGGCTTTTTTACCAATTAAATTTCTAAATGCAGGTAATGTTCCTAAACCTTTAGTATGTCCAGGAATGTGAAATTGATAAGTTGGATTGTTATAAGCATTTTTTAGTGCTTCAACAATTGGGGCTTTTATTTTTGTTTGTTTATTAAATTTAACTTTATTCGGCATAGCCGAAATATACATCAAAAAAATCATGAAATCTACAAATTTTATGCTATAATTGTCATAAATGAAACGAATCTTAAAATTTGTAGTAGTTTTATCCGTATTATTAACCCCGTTAAGAGTCTGTGCAAATAGTGCAGATGAGTTTTTGACGGCAGATTTGTTAGAAAATTCTCAACCTAATGAAGTTCTTCTACATTCTCAAAAGAATCAAGAAAATTTTGATGATTATTTGGAAGAAAATGTCCATTCTGAAAAATCGATTCCGGGGGATGAAGATGATTCCGTTATGGATAACTCTGAATTGGATTTTGAATTTTTTAAAATATTTGATCAAGATAATGATAGTGTTATTAGTGAAGATACTGTACTTGGAAAAATTTATAAAAGTAATATTACAAGAACAGATATTCAATCGTTTTTATTAAAAGATGAGTTGACACATAGATTTAAAAATGGTCCAATTCATAAAATTCAAGCCTATGGAGGGTTTAGAGGTTCTTTAAATTCTATATTTGCACAGGATTATTCTACTAATTATGATAACATGACCACTCAAGTTGGTATGTATGGGAAATTTAATAATCCTGATTATAGATTTAAACTTGCAATAAATCCTCTTCCGAGAACGGGTTCAAATTATATAGATAGATTTATTTCAGATGCTTATATAATTAATACGACGCTTCCTCATCATCAAATTATCGCCGGTTATTCTAGGGTGCAAACTGGTATTGAGGGTGGTACATCTTCTTATATTTTGCCATTTGTTACACGTTCTCAAATTGCAAGAAACTTTGGTAGTGCAAGGTCATTGGGTGTCAAAGTTTTAGGTAATTATAATTATGTCGATTATAACATTGGGGTCGGTTCTTCTGGTCGATATGTTACTAGTGGAATGCCTGGCATGGAGTTTACTGGTTGGTTAAACGTTAAGCCTTTTGGTTCTGAAGATAAAAAGTTTGGGAAGTTAACCCTTGGTGCAGGTTTTAATGGTGGACATAACGGTATTGATTACAGTGTTGGGAGTGTTTATGTCGGATACAAACATAAAAAATTATGGGCAAATTTTGAAGCAGGAATTGCGGATGGTTATAGTGGTTCAAATGGGATAAGTGCAAATAAAGCTAGTGGTTATGCTGTTACCGCCGGTTGGAAATTCAATCCTCATTGGCAATTGATTGGCAGAGTTGATCAATTTGATCCTAATAGAAATGTTTCAGGCGATTTGAAAAGAGAATATACTGTTGGTGTGAACTGGTTTATTAAGGGGCAGGCATTGAAAATTGTCTTGAATTATGTTTTTTGCCAGAATCAAAATCGCAATGATAGCCACAAAATTATTCTTGCAACTCAGGTCATGTTGTAATTTTCAAAACAAAAACCGCAATCTTGGTTAGAAATTGCGGGCGTAAAAGATTTGATAAATAAACACGAGAAATTAATTATATCAATATCTAATATATGTAGCATGACAAAAGGTTTGCACCTGTCATTTTCATCTTTTTTAAAGCTCTAAGTTCTGTTTGACGGATACATTCTTTAGTTACGCCATAAATATTTCCAATTTCTTCAAGAGTGTATCGTTCAGTATCATCAAGTCCATAACGCATTTTTACAACTTCTTGTTCTCTTTCTTTGAGGGTTGAGATAACATTTTGAATGTCATCTTTAAGAGATTGATATTCGGCATTTTCAGAAATTAAGCTGGAATTGTCTGCTAAAATATCTGCAACATTTAATTCTTTACCATCATTTCTTTCTAGTCCATTTTCAATCGAAATAGTTTTTGTGTACGCAGATAAAAACATTTCAATTTTGTCTGGGGCAATATTCATTTTCTTTGCAACATCTTCATTTTTAACTTGAGAAGTTGTATTTTGTTCCATTTGATATTTAACTTTTGAAAATTTAGATAGTGTTTCTTGAATATAAACAGGGATTTTCATGCAGTGTGATTGTTCTGAAATTGCTTTGAACATTGATTGTTTAATCCACCAACTTGCGTATGT
>CALAWF010000193.1 GCA_937894665.1 uncultured bacterium
GCAGGACCAAAAGTTACATTGTACCCTGGAGCAGGTTCTACAAAACCGAATGAAGCATATTTTACAGGTCGCTCAAGCATTACCCAAGGCGTTAGAACAATCTTTGCCGATAGAATCAAAATGACAATGAAACCTAAGAGTTTTGATGCTCAAGGAAATACAAGAACCGTAATTAAGAACGTTGGTTCCGGTTCATATGACATTAGGATTATAAGAATATGAAAGAAAAATTAGATAAAGCTATTGAATGTTTTAAGAAAAAAGATTGGAACGGTGCTATTGACTTGTTTACTTCTATTGTAGAAGTTGAACCTGACAATGCCGAAATCTATAACAATTTAGGTCTTTGCTATGCAAATTTAGGTGATGATGAAAAAGCAGAGAAGAATTACCTAAAATGTATTGAATTAAATCCTAAAATTCCTCAAAGCTATATCAATTTGGTTGATATTTATTATAAACAACATAGATTAGGCGAAGGGATAAATACTTTATCTTACGCAATTGATATGTTGCCAGATGATTTAATTTTCAGACATTATTTAGCAAGATTTTATATTGAAGATGCTAAAAGAGATTTGGCTGTTGATGAATTGGAATATATTCTTGATAAACAACCCGAAAACTTTGATGCGTATTATGATTTAGCAAGAGTTTATTTTGATTTGGGTAATTATGATTCCGCTATTGAAAATTTGGAGAATGTCTTGGAATTTAAACAAGATAACGAATGGATTTATTATTATTTGGCAGAGGCTTATCAAGCAAATGACGAAATTGATAAAGCTATTTCAAACTTTTTGAAAGCAATTGCGACAAATAACAAATTCTCAATTCCTTATAAAAAAGTTGCTATTTTATTTATGGCAAGAGGGGATTACGAAGACGCTGTTGAATATTTGGAAGATTATTTGAATTTCGATATTCCTGAAGAAGAAAAATCAAAAGTTTCAGCTTTGATAGATTCAATAAAAAAGAAAATCGGGGCAAATGAAGAATAAATATTGGATTGCGTTTTCTTCAATTGAACAAATAGATAGCAAATTTATCCAAAGGTTGTTTAATTACTTTGGAAATATTGAGCTTGCTTTTAATGCAGATTTAAACGAGTTAAAAAATATTGAAGGTTTAAGTGTCAAAAAAGCCGAAAATTTTCTCAAATATCGTGATAAGGTTGATATTGATAGAACTTATACAAATGTTGAAACTAGAGGAATAAATTTTTTAACATTGGAAGACGAAAATTATCCTAAAATGTTAAAAAATATCGAAAATCCTCCGGCTGTTTTGTATTACAAGGGTAAATTGTTTGAATGCAATTTAGAAAAAACTCTTGCCGTTGTCGGTTCAAGAAAAGCTAGTACTTACGCTAGAGATAACTTAAAAAAGATTATTTCAGGGTTAGGCAATACGGATATTTGTATTGTATCAGGCCTGGCTTCAGGTATTGATACCGTTGCTCATACCGCAGCAATTGAAAATAACTTAAAAACAATTGGTGTTATTGCAAGTGGGTTTGATTATATTTACCCAACGAGCAACAAAACTCTTTACCAAAATATCGAAAACGGTTATGGTGCAGTTGTGAGCGAATATTATCCGACATTCGAACCGATGAAATTCAGATTTCCGCAAAGAAATCGAATTGTTTCAGGGCTTTCTTATGGAACACTTGTTGCGGAAGCATCTTTGAGAAGTGGAGCTTTGATTACTGCGAATTTAACTTTAGAACAGGGTAGAGAATTGATGTGTATCCCTGGAGAGATTTCTAACCCGAATACAGAAGGAATTTATAAACTTCTCAAAAACGGTGCAACAATCGTAACTGAGAGTGATGATATTCTGAACGCCTTGAATTGGGAAGTAAAGATAGAAAATCCTCAACAACAGTTAACACTTCCGATGTTAACACCTGATGAAGAAAGGATATTTGAAAACCTGCAGATTGAGGAAAAAGGCGTGGATGAATTGTTAACATTGACAGGTTTAAAGCTGGATGATTTACTTATGAACTTGACAACAATGGAGCTTAAGGGGATAATAAAACAGTATAACGGGGATAGATATAAGAAGGTTTAATAAATAATATAGGGTATTTAAAATAAATGGCAACGGCAAGTAAGAAGAAAGAAAAAGCATTAGTAATAGTCGAATCACCGGCAAAATCAAAAACTATTAAAAAAATCTTGGGTGATGGATATACAATAGAAGCAAGTATGGGGCATATTAGGAATTTACCGACAAAAGACCCCGCAACGCAAAATTTAGGTTTTGATGTGAATAATCATTTCATCCCTAAATTTGAAATTATCCCAGGGAAACAAAAAGTCGTAACAAAACTGAATGACTTAGCCAAGAAAATGGATAAAATATACCTCGCAGCCGACCCCGACCGTGAGGGAGAAGCTATTGCATGGCATGTTCGCCAAGTTCTAAAAGTGCCGGATGACAAGATTTATCGAGTTGTGTTTAACGAAATTACGCCAAAAGCCGTAAAACATTCTATTGAAAATCCTCGTTCGATTGATATGGAAATGGTTCAAGCTCAACAAACTCGTCAAATCCTTGATAAACTTGTAGGTTTCAAATTAAGTCCTGTATTGTGGAAACAAATTGGCAATAGAAACTTGTCAGCAGGTAGAGTTCAATCTGTTGCTCTTAGAATGGTTTGCGAAAGAGAAGAAGAGATTGAAGCATTTGTTCCGCAAGAGTATTGGACTATTCATACTCTTATGGATAAAGAGGGTAAACAGTTTGAAGCAGAATTATCCAAAATCAAAGGTAAAGCAGTAGAAAAAACTATTAAAACGAAGGAAGATGCCGATAAAATTGTTGAATTTTTAACCAATCCATCAACTCAATTTTCAGTTGAAAAAGTTACAAAGAAAACAACCAAAAGAAAACCAACAGCACCTTTTATCACATCTACTTTGCAGCGTGCAGCTAGTACAAAATATGGTTTTGGGGCTTCTCGTACAATGCAAATTGCCCAAAAACTTTACGAAGGTGTAGAAATTGATGGAGCTCCTGTCGGTCTTATTACCTATATGAGAACAGATAGTGTCCGTGTTTCAGATGATGCTCGTGATATGGCTCATGATTTCATTCTTAATAATTATGGAGAAAAATATTATCCGGAAAAAGCAAACGTTTATGTTAAAGGCAAACAAAACGTTCAAGATGCCCACGAAGCAATCAGACCGTCTTATCCTGATAAAACTCCGGAAAGTATCAAACAATATTTGGATAATGACCAATACAAGTTGTATAAACTTATTTGGGAAAAATTTATGTCATCTCAAATGGCACCTGCCGAAATTGCAAACAAAACCATTGAAATCAATTCCGGCGATTATACCTTAAAAGCCGGCACAAGTAAGGTTATGTTTGACGGTTTCCTAACTTTGTACAATGATGCTGAGGATGATTCAAATGGTGATAATAACAATTCCGCAGGTGCTAAAATTCCTGATTTAGAAAAAGGTGATTCTGTTGCTTGTCAAAAAGTTAATCCAAAACAACACTTCACTCAACCGCCTCCAAGATATAACGAAGCGTCTTTAATTAAGGCTTTGGAAGATAAAGGCATTGGTCGTCCATCTACTTATGCCACAATTATTACGGTTATTCAAACTCGAAAATATGTAGAAAAAAATCAGAGCAAAGCTCTTTATCCTACTCTTTTGGGTAAGACCGTTTGTAAGCAGTTGGTTTCACAATTCCCGAATATCATGGATTACCAATTCACTGCAGGTATGGAAGAAAAGTTGGATAAAATTGCCGAAAAACAGGCAGTTTGGAATGTCGTTTTAGAAGATTTTTATAATCCGTTTATCGAAAATGTTAACTCTGTGATGAAAACAGCACAAAAAGTTAATATTGAAACCAAAATCAAATGTCCAAATTGTGGAAAACCAATGTTACTTAGAACAAGTAAAACTGGTTCGCAATTCCTTGGTTGTTCAGGTTATCCGGATTGTAAAACAACAATGTCATTGAATGTTATGCAGGAAATGGAAGAAGAACAATCAGGCGAAGCATCAGATAAGCCAAAAGAAGTTTGTGAAGAAAAATGCGAAAAATGCGGTTCTGAAATGATTTTCAAACTTGGACCTTATGGCAAATATATGGAATGTACAAATCCTGAATGCAAGCACCGCAAACCTTATAGAAAATCGACCGGTGTAAA
>CALAWF010000194.1 GCA_937894665.1 uncultured bacterium
GTACAAGTACTTATGATGGTGTTGCGATTGCTTGGTCTGTTGCTGAATATATTGCTACAAAGATTGGTGCAAGATGTATTTTTGCAACTCACTATCACGAATTAAATGTAATGACTAAAACATATCCGCAAATTAAAAATTATAGAATTACGATTGCTGAAAACAATGGTGAGATTGAATTTCTGAGAAAAATTGTTCAAGGTGGAGCAAGTAAGAGTTATGGTATTCAGGTTGCAAAAATGGCAGGGCTTCCAAATTCTGTAGTAAAAAGATCTGAAGAATTAATGTTAAAAATGCAAAGAGATTTCTCAAATAACCTTGCAACTCGTAAAAAAATGGTAAATAATGATGATGTAGTTCCTCAACTTTCTTTATTTGGCATGTAAAGATTTCTAAATAGAGATAGCAAAAATATTAATTTTAGTGTTTTAAAAATTGAGCAAGGAGTGTAGTTATGATGAAAGTAGGATTAAGCCCAATTAGTTTCAGGGCAGATGGAAATCAATTTAACTTAGCGAGCAATCCACAAAAACCAGTTGTTGCTCAAGAGCAAAATACTTCAACTTTACAACCGGAAGTTCCCAAACAATCAAAATCTATGCGAGAACGAATTGCCGGTGTTTGGAAATTTTTTGCATCAGCTAATAAATTAATTCAAGCCTACGCAAAAGGTATTGCATATGCTACGGTTACCGCAGGAACAGTGCTTTCTGCTTCTTGGCTATTTAATTCTTTACCAAAGACATTTGCCCAAAATGGTCCAAAATTAATTGAAACAATTAAACATCCATTGAACCATATTAGTAAAGCAGGTAAGATTTATGCTGTCGTTGGAGCTGTTGGAGCCTTTGGTTATCAGGCTTTGAAGGGACATTTGTCAGCAAACCAAAGAACAGCTGATATTGACCATCAGTTAAAAGTTGGACATCGTGATAGCTAAATTATTCTGTATCTACAAGTTTAGTTAGTTTAACATCAAGTGCATTAGCAAGTTTGATAAGGGTTTTTATTGTCAGATTTTGTTTGCCTGATTCAACTTTCCCAATATATTTTTCATGAACATCTATCATTTCTGCAAGTTGAAATTGTGTGAGATTTCTTCTCATTCTCTCAACTTTAATGTTGAATGCAATCTTTTTTATAATCTCTTCTTCGCTCATATATTTATTATGACTACTTATAATATGTTTATAACCAACTAAAATAATCTAAACAGAGTATTATATATTGACTATAATATTAAAATTCAGTATAATATTTTTATCAATATTTATAAAAAGAGGTTGGAATAATGGTTTTTAAAAGAGGATTTACACTTGCGGAAGTTTTGATAACTTTAGGAATTATTGGTGTAGTTGCAGCGATTACTATACCTTCTTTAATTTCAAAAATTGGAAAACGTCAGCTAGAATCTCAAATCAAGGCATCTTATGCAACTATTGCTCAAACTATGCGTTCAGCCGAGGCTGATGGTGTGGATTTTGATATGCAGATTCAAGATGGTAGTGTTGCAAGTATGAAGAACTGGTTTCAAACTTATATGGCTCCATATATGAAAACCGAGAAAGTTTGTTATAATACTACAGGGTGTTGGCATAAGAAAGGAGAATCTAAAACTTTAAACGGTGCAGCTCCATATTATGAAACAAATGCAGGAATTGGTATTCAGATTGTAACTTTTGTTACCGCTAAGGGGGCATACTTTGATATTGATGGTTTTTCTTCCCAAGATATGAAAAATCTTTTTGGGATAAATACTAGTAATCAAGGGTTAATTTTTTATTTTGATGCAAATGGGGATAGAAAACCCAATAGAATAGGAAAAGATATTTATATTATGGCTTTTACTGATAAAGGTTTAGTTCCTTCAGGAAGTGATAAAACCAGAAGTGAAGTCGAACAAAATTGCCTTAAAGGCAATGGTTACTGGTGTTTATCATATATTATGCAAAATGGTTGGCAAATCTCAGACGAAGTTTGGAAACGTAAAAAATAATTAACTTTTAATCAATCTGTCGTAATGTTCTGCATAGAAGTCGCCATAACGGTCTTCTAAGATTGCTTGACGACATTTTTTTGCAAAGTCGATTAAAAATTTGATATTGTGAATTGACAAAAGTGTTGATGCAGTTTGTTCTTGGCATCTCCAAAGGTGTCTAATATATGCCCTTGAGTGGTTTTTACAAGCATAACAATCACAACCTTCAACAAGTGGTGCGTGGTCGTCTTGGTATTTTTTGTTTTTGATATTTGCTTTTCCATCCCAAGTGAAGAATGAACCGTGTCTAGCATTTCTTGTAGGAAGAACGCAGTCAAACATATCAACACCATATTTGATGCCATTTAACAAATCTTCCGGAGTTCCAACACCCATTAAATATCTTGGTTTGTATTTTGGAAGGAGTGGAGCTGTTAACTCTGTAAAGTGATTTTTAATGTCTGTAGGTTCACCTACACTAACTCCCCCAATCGCATAACCGACAGCATCAAATGTTGAAATTACTCTTGCACTTTCTTTTCTCAAATCATCAAAGAATGCTCCTTGAACGATTGGGAATAGAGCTTGTTTAGGGTTAGTTTTTGCTTTAAAACATCTTTCTAACCAGCGATGAGTTCTCTCCATTGCAGCTTTTGCAGTTTCATAATCACAAGGATATGGGGCACATTCATCAAATGCCATCATAATATCAGCTCCAATATCTTGTTGAATTTCCATTGAAACTTCTGGTGAGATGAAATGTTTTGTTCCATCTTTCGGATCCCTAAATTCTACCCCATCCTCGGTTATTTTTCTAAGATGTGATAGTGAAAATACTTGAAATCCGCCCGAATCAGTAAGAATAGGTTTATCCCAATTCATCCATCCATGGATGCCTCCAAAATCACGGATTCTTTTTGTTCCCGCTCTTAAATATAAATGATAAGAATTAGCCAAGATTATTTGAGCTCCTGTATCTCGAATTTGATCACAGGTTAAAGATTTTACTGCAGAATTTGTTCCAACCGGCATGAAGATGGGTGTTTCAATTTTGCCGTGTGGTGTTGTTAAAATTCCTGCTCTTGCTCCTGTTTGGGCATCTTCGTGAATCAATTCATAGCTAAAATAATCTTTTTCTTGCATAATTTTTCTTTCTAATTTCTAAAAATCTATTCAGCGTCTAAATGTTCTACAACAAGTTCTGACATTGATTTAGAAGTTGTGCATAATTCATCTTCTGTGAAGTAAATTTTGATTTCTCTTTCAGCACTAGCAACAGAATCAGAACCGTGAACGATATTGTATTCTTTTACTTGTGCAAAATCAGCTCTAATTGTTCCAACTTCTGCTTCATCCGGATTAGTAGAACCCATTAAATGTCTTACGCCTGCTACTGCATTGTAGCCTTGAATTACCATTGCAACAATTGGACCACTTTGAAGATATTGAATAAGTCTAGGGAAGAACGGTTTGTCCTTGTGTTCTTCATAATGTGCTTTTGCTTGTTCATCTGTTGCTTGAAGCATTTTTAGTGCAATAATTTTATAACCCTTGGTTTCAAGTCTTTTGATAACTTCTCCAACCAAACCTCTTTGTACTCCGTCAGGTTTTACTGCAACAAATGTTCTTTCTTCTGCTCGCATATTTTTCTCCTCTCCAAAAATACATTATAGTCCTAGTATAACATAAACATTCCTGTATTGTCGAGTTCAAGGAATAGAGGATTGTTTTTATTTGAATAACGCTTCAAAAATTCCTTCTGAATATGTTGGATGAGCAAAGCATATTTCTTTTAGCTTATCAACAGTTATATCATTTTGCATCGCAATTAAAATCTCTTGAATAAGAGAGGATGCTTCTTTTGAAACAATATGAGCTCCAACAATTTTTTCATTTTGAATTAAAAGTTTGATAAAACCTTCTGTTGAATTGTCGCAATGAGATTTCCCGAGAGCAGAGATTAGAACCATTGATTTTTTGTATTCTTCTCCTTCTAGGTCTTGTTCTCTTTTTCCAACCCATGCAATTTCCGGTTCGCCATATACAACGGCTGGAATTAAATCTTTTCTGTATGGAATATTTTGGGTCTTTTCAATAGCTTGTTTAATGGCATAATGAGCGAGTTGAATTTCTCCGGCTTCATCTCCAATGTATATAACTCCTTTAATTTTCTCCTGCGAATTTGGTTGCCTGCCTATTGCAACAAGAATAATTTCAGGAGTCAAAGTTTCTTCTGTAGAAAGAGTAACTACTTTATTATCAATTTTTTCAACATAATTATTTGTATAGAATTTTATCTTGTTAGTTTTGAAAATTCGCTCAACTCTTTTTGACACTTCTGTATCCGCAAGAGGTAAAAGATGTGGTGCAAGTTCTACAACGGTTGTTTCAACTCCAAAGTTTGAGAATATTCTCGCCCATTCTATCCCAATAGCTCCAGAACCAACAATCAAAATAGATTTTGGAAGAGTTGTGAGATTTAAAATATCATCAGAAGACAATATAAATTTGTGGTCAAATTCTAATCCTTTAACTGTTTTAGGTCTTGAACCGATTGCAGAAATAATTTGTTTTACTTTGTATTTTTCTCCGTTTGCATCTTCTATTTCTGTTGGAGTTAGAATTTTTGCCTCTGATTTAATTACTGTAACTTTTGAGTTTTTTAGAGCTAATTCTATTCCTTTTCTTAGCTTTTCAATAGTTTGATTCTTTCTTTCTATTACTTTTGCATAGTCAAGAGTTACGTTTTCAACTGAAATTCCAAGATTTTGAGAATTCTGGATTGATTTAAAAATTTCAGAAGCATGAATAATGCTTTTTGTTGGAATACAGCCTTTGTTTAGACAAACTCCACCGATATTGTCTTTTTCAAAAAGAGCAACCGTTTTTCCATTTGCAGCGGCATGTAATGCTGCTGTGTATCCCGCTGGTCCAGCCCCGATAATTCCTAAATCAAATTCGTTCATCTGCTTAAATCCTTATTATCTTGTGTAAACTCTTGGGAGTCTTACTTTTAGACGGCAAGTAAGTTCATAGTTAATTGTGTGCAAGATTTTTGCCCATTCATCTATTGATTTATCTTCATCCAAAAGAGTAATAACATCGCCGGTTGTGGCTTTTACTCCTGTTATGTCAAACATCATTTGATCCATTGTGATATTTCCGACTTGAGGAACTTCAACACCATTCAGTCTTCCTGTAATTTTATTTGATAATAATCTTGGAATTCCATCAGCATAACCTAATGGAACGGTTGCAATTGTTCTATCGCCTTTTGCTGTATAGGTGTGGCAATAACTAATTCCTTCTCCATCTTTTGCCGTATGGATATTTACAATTCTTCCCTTTAATGAAATAAGCTGTTTAAGTTTTGGCATTCTAAATTTTACGCCTTCCGGAAAATCCGGATACAATCCATATAATGCAATTCCAACTCTTCTCATATTTGAATTTGGAACATCATAGCAAATTGTTCCTGCGGTATTTAAAATATGTAATAACAACCCTTTTGTGTCGATATTATCAATAACACTATTCCATTTGGCAATTTGTTCTTTTGCCTTGTCTAATTCTTCGGCTGCTGCAAGGTGAGTAAAAATACCTTGAAATTCTAAGAAATCACAGTTTTGAACTTTTTTGATAAAGTCAACTGCAACATCTGCTCTGACTCCGATTCTATTCATTCCAGTATCAAGTTTGACATGAACCTTTGGTTTAATTCCTGTGCGTTTATATGCTTGTTCACAGGCTTGAATGTGGTCTTCTGAAAATATGGAAATACTAATATCACTTTTTACTGCACTCTCTACTGCCCAAACCGGAACTGCTCCAAGAACAAGAATATCGCAATTAATTCCTGCTTGACGGAGATCAACACCTTCATCAATGGATGCAACTCCCAGCATGTCAATTCCACTTGCTAAAATAGTTGGTGCAAGCATTACTGCTCCGTGTCCGTAAGCATCTGCTTTTACAACTCCGAGGAGTTTAATCCCTTGAGGTACATTTTTTCTGATTTCTTTAATGTTGTTTTCTAAATTTGAAATATTGATTTCAACCCACGCATCACGGTGGATATTTATATTTGTTTGTCTTGTATTTTTCATAGCAGTTTTAGTATAGGACAAAATTTTTTTATCATCAATAAAATAATCTCATTCACTTATTTGATACATCTTCAAATGAATTATGCTAACATTGTCTTGGAATAATATGAGGAATTATAAATGGAAGAAATTCTACAGAATATAAAAGATATTTTGGGCGTGCCGGCATTTTTAATAAATCAATGTCCGATTTTGCCTCAATACATAAAATTGGCATTAATAGATAGTATAAATTTTATTCCCTGGTTGTATATTTTATATTATGGAATTGAATTGTTAGAACGGTTTTTCTTAACTCATATTGAAATTTTTGTGAAATTAATTCAAAAATTAGGACCGTTATTTGGTGTTGTAATTGGTAATGTTCCTGAGTGTGGCTATCAAGTAATCGCAAGTACTTTTTATTCCCGAAGAATGATGACTAGAGGTACATTGTTGGCGTTTTTAATTGTCGGTTCTGACGATGCTTTGCCTTTGTTATTTATGGACTTTAGTAAGGCTTTTGTTATTATTCCGATTGTTATTATAAAAATTATTGTAGGTATAATTGTTGCCTATTCTGTGGATATAATTGGTGCAATTATGGCGGGGGAGGAAAAAATAAATGAAAAATTGAAGGTTATAAATTATCGTATTTATTAATCCGGAAACTGCCATCATAGAATTCAAACAATAGAAAACCCTCCATATTGGTATATGCACCCATTTACACATACTTTCAATATGTTTATGTTTACATTTATTTGTTTAGCATTTTTCTATTGCCTAATTCAAAGTAGTGCGTTGGGTTCAGCTGAAAACTTGGCAAATTTCTTTATGATTAATTCTCCAATTCAAGTAATTGTTACTGCATTATTGGGATTAGTTTCAAATTGTTTTGTATCAGTATTTTTAGCTGTTGCATATGTAAAGGGTGTAATTAGTTTCCCTGCATTGCTTTCAGGATTAATTACGGTTACGGGTTTAGGTTTAATGACTTTGACTAAAAGATGTGAAAAGAAAAATGATGTAACTTTTATAACTGTAGTATTGCTAGTTACAGCAATTGTTGTAGGTTTGATTGCATATTATAATATGCAAGTGTTAGATTTGTTTAAAGATTTTATAGGTGGATAGGATATTAAGATGCATGGATTTATAAATTTAGTAACAAGTTGTATGAATATTATTTGTCATTTACCGGAACATTTGATTGAACCGATAGGTTTTCTTCCGGATTTTGCAAAGGATGCACTGATAGACAGTTTAAATATACTACCGTTTTTATTCATTGTATTTGTAATTATTGAAATTATTGAACAATACTTTACAAAGAAAAGACATTTATTTGTCTTTTTTATGAAAAAAGTCGGTCCGATTTTTGGTAGTTTGCTTGCTTCAATTCCTCAATGTGGATTTTCTGTAATTGCGAGTACAATTTATACAAGAAGAATTTTGAGCCGTGGAACGTTGATTGCAGTATATTTAGCTACATCAGATGAAGCTATTCCTGTTTTATTGACTTATCCAAGCAAGGCATATATTATTATTCCGATAATTGCTATAAAAATTGTGGTGGCAATTATTGCTGGTTATTTAGTTGATATATTAATTGGTTATAAGGCAAAAGAACCTGAAATTGAACAACACCATCATTTAGCATCAGTTGAAATTCATTCAGAACATGGTTGTTGTCATCATCAATTGGCAGATGCAACAAAAACAATGGATTTTTGGTTACATCCATTAAAACATACCTTGAATATATTTGGATTTATTCTAATAATTTCTTTAATTTTAGGTTTTATTCTTTCGAGGGTTGGAACAGAGGAAGCAATGGCAAGATATTGCTTAATGAATTCTCCATTACAACCATTCTTAGTTTCTTTGGTCGGTTTGATTCCGAACTGTGCAATTTCTGTAATGTTAACTATTTTATTTGTGAAAAATACAATTAGTTTTGGCTCTTTACTTGCCGGATTATGTACTTCAGGCGGTTTGGGTATTCTTGTTCTATTGAACAAAAATAAAGATAAAAAAGATACTGCAATAATTATTTTAATTCTTGTAGTTGTCGGTACATTGATTGGTTTAGCATTCCAATATGATGTTTTTCATTTGAGTCATTTATTCAAGTTTATTGGCATTCAATTGTAATTTTTGAGGTTTGAGATGAAACAGATTCAATCTGAAAAATTTAATACCGCTTTTAATTTTCACCAACAGGGGAAATTAACTCCTGCCAGAGATTTGTATATGGAAATATTGAAAGATGAACCTAAAAATCATGAGGTTTGGGATTTGTTAGGGCTTTTGTATTCCCAAGTGAAAGATTATTTGGAAGCTGAAGTTTGTATAAAAAAAGCTATATCTATTCAACCCGAATTGTACTATTTTGAAAATCTTGCTGGTGTGTATTTACAAAAAGGAGATTATGAACTGGCTATTGATTTTTATAAAGAGTTAACAACACAGTGTCCAAATCGTTATGAGTATTGGTTCCATTTGGCAATGTCCTATAAAAATCATCACGATTGGGAACTTGCAAAATCGGCTTATTACAAGGCAATTGAATTAAATCCAAAATCTCACGAGTCTTATTTTAATCTTGCTTACCTATGTTTTAATGATAATCGACCTCAAGATGCGGTTGAATGTTATAAAAAAGCTCTAGAGGTAAATCCTGACGATTGGGAATCTACATATTTTTTATCTCTTGCTCAAATGCAGACAATGGATTATGAAAATGGTTTAAAGTCTTTTGAATCTCGTTTGTGTCGTCATAGTGCAATTGTTTCCCAAGAGAAAACATATCCGCATTTGATGAAAGAGAAACCTTTATGGCAGGGTGAAGATTTAAAAGACAAGATTCTTTATACCTATTACGAGGCTGGATTTGGCGATATAATTATGCTTTATCGTTTTATTCCGGAATTAACATCTAAGTGTAAAAAGGTGATATTTAAACCTCAAAAAGAATTGGCTCCACTGTTTAGAGAAAATTCTTATGGAGCAGAAATTATGGAAATATATGATTTTGAAAAGTATTTAGATTTTGATTATCATATTCCATTTTTGAGTATTCCTTATGTTTTAGGTAAAAAAGGCGAAGATGTATTTGTTCATCACGATGACGGTTATATAAAAGCAAATCCCGCTAAGGTTAAGTATTATAAGGAAAGATATTTTAATAATGACAAGTTTAAAGTTGGTATCAAATGGCAAGGAAATACTTTCTATGACAAAGAAAGAGTTTTGAAGGTTGAAGACTTTTTCAATTTGTTTGAACTTGAGAATACTCAATTTTATTCTTGTCAGACATTTGAAGGTGCGGAAGAATTTGAAAAAATAAAAAATAAATATAATGTAATTGATTTGGGGGCAACATTCAAAAACTTTTCCGATACGGCTGGTGCAGTAGAAAATATGGATTTAGTAATTTGTAATGATACTTCTTTGGCTCATTTAGCAGGAGCGATGACAAAGCGTTGTTGGATTTTGCTTCCATATATTTATAATTGGCGTTGGCATATGGATTTAAGCCATTGTGATTGGTATGACAGTGTAAAATTGTATAGGCAACCTGATCATGGTGATTGGAAGTCTGTGTTTAGAAATGTAGAAAGAGATTTGAAACAGTTATTATCATAGTTTGATAATTTAACTTTATAATTCTTAATAAAACTCGTTATGAGGGCAAATTTTATTTTCAGGTGGTTTTATCATGGTGAAGTGTAAAGGTAGGAACATGATTAACGTACCAAATATTAACCAATCTACAAGTAATATTGGCACAACCCAACCCAAACAAGAAAAAGTGCCAAATCAAACCCCATTGAACTCAACCTCATCTCAGACTCAAAATTATACTCAAACAATTTATCCTGAGAAAACAACGTCGCTTTGGGAAACTAAAGAAGGAAGTGTTTATAACCCTTCAGCTTCTTCTAATGAGAAAACTCCCAAAACCATTCATACAAGTTGGTTTTATATAAACGATGTTCACGGAAAAATGACAAATATGGAACGTATTTATAATATGACCGAAGAATTTGACCGTTCAAATCCGAAAGAAGTTACAAATTTCTATAAAGATGTCCCACAAGACGATATTTCTAAATTCAAAGTTTCATCAGGAGATATAATTTTAGGTGCAAATTATACGCATAACCAAGTTGCTAACCAGTTTTTGAATTGGAGCGGTTTTATCGCTTCTGCTTTGGGTAATCACGAATTAGATATTGTTGACCCTACCAAAATGGCAACATTATTAGATAATGCAAATTATAAAATGTTGGCAGCGAATGTTGATGTTGATAAAAATTCTCCAATTTATGGAAGAATTCAAAAATCTATAGTTGTAGAAAAAGATGGCGAAAAATACGGACTTATTGGTATTGCTCCATCTGACATGAATGAACGTGTTAAGATGAATAACACCTTAAAAGATTTTAAAGTTGCAAACGTAGATGATACTATAAAAATAGTTCAGGATGAAGTAAATAAACTAAAAGCTCAAGGCATAAATAAAATTGTTGTACTTTCTCACGAAGGTATCAAAACCGATAAAAAATTAGCTCAACAAACAGAAGGTATTGATATTATCTTTGGTGCTCACACTCATGATTTGATTGAAGGAATTAAAGATGGTGAAAACTTATTCTCTTCAAAATCAGGTGAACCGGTTGTTATAACTCAAGCAGGTAAAGATGGTGAAAATGTTGGTATCTTAAATGTTGATTTTGATGAAAAAGGTGTTATTAAAAAGGTTCAAAACAATGTAATTAAAACAAGGGCTTATAATAGACCGCTATTTATCAAAGATTCGGTAGAAGATATTTTAGGTAAACCGGAAGTTATCGGTCGTGTCAAAGCTGCAGTTGAACCTCCAGAAAAAAGATTAATTGAAAATAATCCTCACGGAAATTTAATTGCAGATGCAATGAGATCTGAACTAGGTACTGATATTGCAATCTTGAATGCTGGAAATATTCGAGGTTGTTTTACCCCAGGTCCGATTGATACTAGGTTGATTTCTGATATTACACCATTTGAAGATCATATGATGATTTTAGGTTTGACAGAAAAACAAATAGTTGATTCTATTAAAGTTGGCTTGAAATCAGTAACAAGAAGTTCTAATAAACCGGGAATTTTACTTGTTTCAGGTTTGAGATACAAAGCTAACAAAAAAGGTGAATTGTTAGACCTTGAATTTACAGATAAGAATAATCAAGTTCATAAGATTGATGTAAATAATCCTGATCCTAATAAAAAATATACAGTCGCAGCAGATGATTTCTTTGCAACTGGTGGTGATGGATACTTAGAAAGTAATAAAAATCCGGATTTTGTAATTCAAAAATTCGATATGGATAAAAACAAAT
>CALAWF010000195.1 GCA_937894665.1 uncultured bacterium
ATTTCTTTAGCTCTAGTATCGGTTACTCTTTTAAACGGAGCAGAAATACTATCTGACACTTTATTTGCAAATGTCGGAATTGAAGGAATTATAAGAACAGATAAAAGTGTTAGTAAAATCTTTTTAGCCATAAAACCAAACTCTTACACAAGACCATCTTTCATTGCTGTTGCAACAGCTTTAGAACGAGTTTTCACATACAATTTCTGCAAAATATTATGAACATGTGTTTTTGTTGTCGCTATCGTAATAACCAACTTCTTAGAAATTTGAGGATTTTTTAACCCTTCAACAAGGAGAGCTAAAACTTCCATCTCTCTTTCTGTCAAGCCGTACAAATTCTTGCCTTTTTGATAATTAATTTCACCATGTTTAGCTTGAACTTGGTTATTTTTACGAATATTAGATAAAACAACTCTTGCAATCGCAGGATCTAACCAACCAACACCTTCACTTACAGCTTTAATTGCAGAAATAGTTTGATCTGATGTTGCACCTTTGGTTATATAACCATCTGCCCCTGCAGCAAAAGAATCTAAAATATCATCTTCATTATCACGAGATGTATTCATTAATACTTTAATTTCAGGCATTGCGTTTTTAATTTTTCTAGTTGCTTCAATCCCGTCAATTGTGGGTAATCCAATATCCATAATAACTAAATCAGGTTTGAGTTCTAAGGCTTGATTAACCCCTTCTAAACCATCTGCAGAAGTACCCAAAACTTCAATTGATTCATTATTTGAAAGAGCAAAAGACAAACCCATTCTTGTCATATCATGATCTTCGATTATTGTAACCTTAATATTTTTCGACATTTTAAACCACCCTAGATTCCGCAACAACATTTGTTAATAAGAATGAAAATTCACTACCTTTGTTGACTTTACTTTCAACCCAAATTTTTCCGCCGTGAGCCTCAATAATTTGTCGTGAAAGATATAAGCCTAATCCCGTACCTGTTGAACGCTTTTTACTTGTTCCTTGAGAAAACCTCATAAATAAATGAGGAATATCTTCTTTTGGAATACCATTACCATTGTCAATAACTGAAAACATAACATCAGAATTATGAGCTTTCATATAAATATCAATAGTTCCACCTTTATTAGTATAGTTTAAAGCATTTCCACAAAGATTAATAATAACTCTTTTGATTTCTGCTCTATCAGCATCAATCAACAAATCTTTATCTACTTCGTTATGAAGATTAAACGCAATATCTTTTTTCTTTGATAATGGTTCTAATTCTTCATAACACTGAGTAACTAAATCAGAAATATTAAATACTGTTTTGCAAAGATTTAACTTTCCGCTTTCAAATCTATAAACTTCAAGTAACGCATTAACCAGACCAAGTAAATCCTCATTACTTTGCAACATTGTTGATAAAAGAACTTTTTGTTTTTCTTCAACATTGCCTAAGGAGCCGTCCAAGAAAAATTTTAAAGTTTGAATTGCTGCAAGAAGCGGAGTTCTCAAATCATGAGTTAAAGTAGCGATGAAATCATCTCTTAACCTTTCATTTTCTTTTTGTTGGCTAAAATTACGGATTACACCAACAAATTTTTCAACTTCATCGTCTTCTCTGGTTAAAGATGCAAAATTAATCTCTACCGGAATAGATTCACCATTAACAACATTTCTAATATACAAATCTCTCAAAAGGAATTCTGAACTTTCACAAGACAATCCCAAAATAGTACTTTTTACAGATGACTTAGGAGCTTTATTCATCTTTGGATCATCAGAATATGCAATTTCTTGAATTTTCATTTCTTGAAGTTTTTCAGCAGGCAAACCAACCATATTTTCACAAGCTGGATTTACCTGTTCAATATTACCTTTTGCATCGATGATTATAATTCCATCCGCACAGTAATTAATAATCCCGGATAACTTCAGATTTGCTAAAGTCAATTCTTTAGTGCGTTCAGCAACCAATTCTTCCAACTTGTTAGAATATATTGTCAATTGAGCTTTAGCTTTTTCTAGCTCATCAATTTTTTGTCTTAAATTTGCAAGCAAATGACTACGTTCAATACCATTACGGATATTCATAATTAAATCATCATTATCCCAAGGTTTTTCAATATATTTATATACCCCAATTTCGTTAATTGTTTTAATGGCATTTTCTTTATCTGCATACGCAGTCAACAAAATCATACTAACTTCGGGGTATAACTTTTTCGCCTCACGAAGAAACTCCAAACCATTCATTTCAGGCATTAAAAAATCTGAAATAATTAAGTCCGGAGCTTCTGTTTTTAAATATTCAACAGCATCAAGAGGATTGTTGTAAACAACAACATCCTTAAATCCCTCTACTTTCATTAGCGTACTAAAAGTAGAAGTTAACAATTTATCATCATCAACGTATAATATTTTCCCTAAATTCATACTAATATAATAAAATATTTCGAACAAATAAACAAATTGTTTACAAATCCGCAATATTCTACATATTTAGTATGTTGGGGGAACATATTCCCTATTAGACAACTCTCTATCGATTAAATAAAGAGCAGATTTTTCAGCACCGAAAGCTTTCAGTTTTGAAATTACACGCAAAACTTTAGCTTCCTCTTCAATTTGCTCTTTCAAATACCAATCAATAAAATTTCTTGTAGCTAAATCACATTCCCCTTCAGACATATCGGCAACACAGTCGATTGAAGATGTAATAGAACGTTCATGCTGATAAATTTGTTCAAAGACACCAATTGGACCATTCATATCAAGAGTTGGAGTTTCCAATTGAGATAATTTAATTTGAGATTTTCTATCTAAAACATATTCAAACAAAATCATTCCATGGTCGATTTCTT
>CALAWF010000196.1 GCA_937894665.1 uncultured bacterium
TATCAATTTTTTAATTGATATATACAAGTAATATATTACAAGTGCAAGAGATTGAGAGGTAAAAAATGGTTTTTAAAGCAAATTTGGAATCTTGGGGTGCAGGCAGTTCTTCCCACCCGAAAAAAGCAGTTTTAAGTCTAAAAGATGATTCTGTAACAACAGGCAAACCACGTCCTTTAATATTTGAGGGTAAATCATCATTGAGAAGAGGACAAGCATTATTACATCCTGGGATGGAAATGCCACCTTTACCTTCTGAAAGACCAAAACCTGCTCCTGAAGGAGAAGCTGATAAAGTCTTTAGCAATCCTGCCAGATATGCAGGAAAATACGCTTGTGTGGCAATGGATTTGGGTTCGGAGATTTTTGGATTTGACGGTATGGTTTTTCATAAGCCAGGAACTGAAATTATAGGTACAAAAAGCGGTGGAACTGTTGAAAAAGAATACAACGGAAACGGCAAGCCGATAAAGATGATTGTTAAAGACAAAGATGGTAACGTTGTTGAATCAGAACGTGTTACGTACAAAAGAGATGAAAATGGTGAAATTACATCCGCTACGACGACAATTTATGATAGTAAAAATCACAAATGTGGTAGCAAAGAATATCATAAGAGTGGCGAGGTAATTTATAGAGATAAAAATGGACATGTTTTATATAAAACTATTGTAGATCCAGAAACTGGTAAACGTAAGCATGTTGATGCAAAAGGCAATCCTATTTCCGATGAACAAAGACACAAATATAATGCTTCTATGCAACCAAAAGATAAAAAGTATGCTGATTTTACAAAAGAAGAAGCTCAATATTATAATGAAGATGTTGTACAAAAGTTTGAAAAGCCTAAAATGAATGTAAAAGGATAATTTCTTCTTTATTCAATATAAAAGGGCGGCAGATTGAAAATCTGCCGCCCTTTCAATTATTATATTTTTTATGGCAAGGTTGGGTGGTCGTTGAATTTGTAGCCATTATTTATTGTATTAAAGTATTCTTTCAATGCTCCTTTTTCCCCTTTAAGAACTTTTTGAGATTTGTTTTTTATATCTTGTAGGTTTATTGAAAATTCGCCCAAAAGTTCATTATTGAAAGAGCTGTAAATTTTTATTTTGTTATAAATTTCTATTTCTTTATCTCCTTCAGTTTGGGTGTTACTCAAGTCAATGTTTTTTTCTTTTGCAACATGTGTTAGCCCAAGTTGAAACATTGATTTTTTAGAATTGTCTGGAAGTTTTACCCAAATTTGCGGATCTATATAAAACTTGTATTCAGAGTCTGTTAATTCAACTTTTTCAAAGTTTGTTTGAACCGCTACTTCTTGATATTCAACAACTTTTTGATTTAGCATGTCAATCAATTTTGGGTTGTCTTTTGTCAAATTATAAACCACAACACCGGATGCAATTGATAAACCTATAAAACCAACAACAATAATTAATGGTGTTACGACAGCCCATAGTGCAGATTGGTTTGATTGAGATTTATGAAACTCTTCAATTTCAGGATATTTTTTGTTATTTTCGTATGCCCATTCATTCCCTCTAATTCCGCAGATTATCATGAATGGAAACCATCCTGTTGTCAAAAGTAATGGCAGCATCCAAATAGTGATTGGAGTTTTGTTATAAAGACCCCACATCCAAGTCCCAAAACAAGCACCCCAGTTGAATTTTGCAATTTTGCTTTTTGGTTTTTTAGAAGAAATTTTACCTTTAGTCATCATAAGAATAAAGATTGTAAAATATGAAATTAGTTTAAAAAGTGGAGCCAAATTATTTGTTGGTGCAGCCCCAACAAGAACAATAACTGCAAGAGCAGATGCAACTAAACAAACTTTGTTTTCATCGACTTCACCAAGAATATCTCTAACTCTTCTTATAATACTAGGGAAGAACAAAATTGATTCAATCAGCCCGATAATGCCTAGCCAAATTGAATACCAGATAGGGAAAACGTTTGACCTCATTGCACTGGAAGAAAAATCAAGCATCAAATCCGGATTTGTGAATAACAAGTATAACAACGGAGTTGTAAAAATTAGAGCATCAATAGTTTGAATAATTAAAAAATTCACGATAAAATTTCGTCGGTTAATTATTCCACTTAACCCTAAAAATTTGTTATTCTCTTTAAAATATACGTCAGACATTTTGTTCTCCTTTTGTCCAAATGGTTATTCTTCTGTTGTCAAAAATTTTTCCGGAATTTTGTTTTCTACAAGTTTTTTCCCTGCTTTTGTGCTTTTGGATTCTATTCCAAATTCGTGTAATTTTTCCGCTTCTTTAAAAATACTTCCGTTATTTTTTGTTGTGAAACGATTTATTTCAGTTTGAATATTTTGAGCTGCTTTATCAATAGCAGACTGTATATTCAGCAGGTTTTGTGCGTGAGTTGCAATGTTGTTATATAACTTTTCGCCTGTTTCAATAATATTTTGAACATTATCATAACTTGTTTTTGTTGCCCAAAGATTTGCAACCAGACGTAGCGTAACAATAATAGATGATGTTCCTGTGATAATAATATTGTGTGTATTTGCAAGTTCTAAAATTTTTCTAAAATCCGGGTCGGTATAAATTAGATTTACGCAAGGCTCGATTGGAATGTACATCAAGATAAAACC
>CALAWF010000197.1 GCA_937894665.1 uncultured bacterium
AAGATGCCAAACCATCACCGATTGTTAATACTGTGTATTTTGAAACCGCATCTCCAATTGCCATTTGGTTCATCAAACATCCAACGCACAAACCTCCAACAATGTTGATGATTACGATAATGATACCTGCGATTGTATCCCCTTTTACGAATTTCATCGCACCATCCATTGAACCCATCAAACTTGATTCTCTGGATAGGTCTTCACGTTTTTTAGTTGCTTCTTCTGGAGAAATTAAACCAGCGTTGAAGTCGGCATCAATTGTCATCTGCTTACCTGGCATTGCATCCAATGCGAAACGGGCAGAAACTTCGGCGATACGTTCAGCACCTTTGGTAATTACCATGAACTGTACAACCGTGATAATCAGGAAGATTACACCCCCTACAATCATATTACCACCGGTAACGAACGATCCGAATGCGTGGATTACTTCTCCTGCTTCCCCTTTTGCCAAAATCAAACGAGTTGATGCAATTGACAGTACAAGTCGAAACATTGTACCAATCAAGATAATTGAAGGGAAGGATGATAATTCTAGTGTTTTTTGAACGTATAGTGCAAACATCAAAAGTACAATTCCAAGTGTGATATTCAAACAAATACAAATGTTGATTACCCAGTTTGGAAGTTCGCAAAGCAAAATGATTAATAGAAATAGCACAAATAGTGCCATACCTATTTCACTTAATGGATTTGCGTTATTGCCCTCCGGTGCTGCCATTATATTTAAACTTCCTTCAATGCTTCATTTATTATTGCTAATTGTGTTTCTATGGTTGCATCTATAACTCCGTTATCTGTTGTAACCATACACCCACCTTCCATTGTATTTTCATCAGGAACAATGAGAACCTTTGCTTCCAACCCTGCCATTGAAACGGCTTCCGGCATTTCTTGTTTTAGCATTGCCGCTTGTGCTGGATTAACTTTTAATACTATTTTGGTTTCTTCTTTTGAAAGTCCATTTAAAATTTCTTTAATATTTTCAAGTAAAATCTCCGGACTTTCTTTCATTTCTTTTTTAATGATTTTCTTTGCAATATCAAGACTTATTTCTAAAATATCTGGTGCTATTTCATCATATACATCTTGTTTTGCGTTGAGAAATTCTTCCATAGAATTTTTAAGATTTTCTATATCTTGCTTTGCCGCATTTATACCTTCTTCGTATCCCTCTTTTGCTGCGGCTTCTCTAATAGAGTTTGCTTCTTCTTTTGCTCGGGAAATTAAATTTCGGTCATCAATTCTTCTGAAGCCTCTTCTTCTATCTCCTCTGCGTCGTTCTTGTCGTTGTTTAAAATCAATATTATCCAAGTCAAATAAGTCGATTTCTTTTTCTTCTTCTTGAGAAGATTGAACTTCGACTTCTTCTTGGTTGTGTTGTGGAACGATTTGTTCCGCTCCCTCCTCAGCTGATTTTTTTCTATGTTTTTTGATAATCATGATACAACATTATTATACACTATTTGACAAGTGTGTGGCAACAATGCTTGCAACTTTAGGGGGCATTTTGTCATAGAATTTGCCTTCTAAAGCATTAAATACAAGGCGTTTTACTCCTATTCTTTCTCTAACAAGTAATGTATCTAAATCTTTACTTGTATATTTTGAACCTAAAAGTTGAAGTTTTCTAACAACTCTATTTGGGGTAAGGTCTGTATTTTGAGGTAGGTTTGTTTTAATTTCTTGTAAACATCTTAACGCATTATGAGCACCTACCCTTTCAGGTAAATCAGGCATTCTCATAAATTTGATAACTGTTTCAGCATCGTCAGAATCGAATTTATTTAAAATAGCTTGAACTTTATCTTGGTTCATCTTTTTAAATAGCATTGCCACTGTTGCAAGTTTGAGGACTTTAGAATCAACCTTAGGAAAGTCGGTTGGAGATGCCGGCATTCCAGATTGTGGAGCTTGAGCAGGAACATTTGCTTCCCCTTGTTGTTGAGGGGCTTGTTGCTGTTGTTGCATTTCTTTTGCCATTTTATCCATATTGGATTGAGATTCTGCAAATTCCATCAAGCCTTCATCTATTGCACCTTTGTTTTTCAATTCTTCTAAGGCTTCATTGTAACTTTTTTTTACGTGGTGTTCTATTAGCTCTAAAATTTTATCGTGAGGAAGATTTTGGGAAAATGTTTGTTTTGCAATTTCAAAAATTGTGTAAGCAATTTTTTGCATAACTCCATCCCAATACTGTTGTGGAATTCCGGAACGAATTAAATCTACAGATTTGTGGAAAGACCATTCTGCAATAATTTGAGTGATAGTAACGGCTTGCTCTTCATTAAAATTAAGGTTGGGATCTTCCGCTAATGCTTTCCCTGAAAGAAGTGAAAAATTCCCAAGGGTATTGATGACATATTGTTTTTGGTTGTCATCAAAATCTTGAGGTACAAGTTCTTGAGCTTGTGCCGCTAAGTTTTGAGCAAATGCTTCATAATCAAAGTTTTGAGTTGCCATTTTCTTCCCTTACTATTCTTTTTTAGAACCTTCTTCAATCCAACTCTTGATATTATCTGCTGCATCTTCTGTGATTTCATTAGAGATACTGTCAAGAGAATCAATCAACAAGTTTTCATCAAATTGAGGTAGTTGAACTTTTTGTTGTTGAGAGTTAATCAAATCTTGAGCAAGTTCTGACTGTCTTTGTGTCAATTGACTTGCACGAGAATTAATATCATTCAATTGTCTTTCTTGTTCTAGAGCCTTTTGTCTTAATGCTTCAACTTCAACTTCGTTTTCTTCTCTTATACGTTTAACTTTTGAAGAAATTGCTTTAAATATTATTACAAGACCAAGTCCAGATAGTAACAATGCTAACCACCATGGGTTTCCTGACTCGTCAACTTTTGGTAAGTTTTGTTGTTTTTCCGGTGTTAAGTATGGATCATTTGAATTTGTAAATGCAATAGAAACATTGTTTGCTGTAACTTTTGGACTTGCAGAACGTGCAATTAATTCTTTTAATTCTTCAATTGTTGTATCGCTAGGTAAGTTATTTCTATCTAAAGTTACGGCGATTGAAATATCTTCAATAACTCCAGGTTTGATATATTCGTTTGTTTGAGTTTTGGTTACTCCATATTGTGTTTCAGTTGCTTGACGAGAGTAACTTCTGTTTTGGCTTGAATCTGAGCCTCCGGTAGGTAGTCCGTTTGGAAGATATGTACTTACTGCATTAATTCCTCTGCTTTGGTCTTGAGTTTTGTCGCCTAATCCTTCAGAGAAAGATTGTTCAGATACGGATGCCTTTTTGTTTGGATCATATTCAATTGAAAATCTTTCAACAGGTGCTTGTCTTAAGAATGTACTAACTGTTGCAACATAATTCCCCGGACCAACTAATCTATCTAATTGTTTAGAAATTTTTTGTTGCATGTACTTATCATTTTCTTCAAGTCGTTGCAACATTTCATCTTCTGCATTCATCACGCTGTGGTAAACATTTCCGTTAGTATCAGTAATTGCAATATTTTCTGCCGTTAAACCGGAAACACTGCCAAGTAAAAGGTTTGTAATTGCTTTTACTTTTAATTGGTCTAATTTTTCTCCAACAGGCATTACAATTTGAACTGTTGCCGTTTTTGGTTTTTGTTCTTCAAACATTGTTGAAGATTCTGGAATTGATATAAATACAGTTGCGTTTTGAATAGGTTTTATTTGTTTGATAAGTCTTGCAAGTTCTCCATTCATAGCCCTTGCAAGTCTGATTCTTTTATCTTCTTTGGTTGATGTAAAATCACCTTTATCAAAAATTTCAAGACCAACATTTTGGTCAACTAAACCACTTTGTACAATTGTGATAATTGCATTATCTCTGTCTGTAACTGTACATTTTTTTGTTAATGTTGAACAATTTGCTTTATTTAGGACAAGTTTAGATTTTGTACCATCAAGTTGTCTTTCTACTGTGATACCTTGTTTGGCAAGTAATGCTTGAATTTCTAACGCTTTTCCCACATTGTCTGTTGTTAATAAGTCAACGTTAGCTTTTAAAGGTTCTCCTCCTAAGTCGGTTTTGTTATTTTCTCCAACACCATTACCAGCAGCAACTGCTATTGCAATAATAATTATGGCAAGTACAAGAACAACCCCTCCGATTATTCCATACAATAATGGTTTGTTTTCTAATATTTTACTAAAATCCATATTTGTCCCGTTCGTCTGTTATTATAATAATTTCTGAATATATACAGAAATTTGCATAATTCTATCGTAAGCGTTAACAACTTTACCTGTAATTTGAGTTGCAACGTTGATGCTGATTTCAGATTTTGCCATTGCGGTCATAACGTCGTGAATATCTACGTTTTTGTTTCCGGACATTACATCTTTCATCATATTATCAGGTGCGTTAACTTCAGCATTAAGATTTTCAACTAATCCGCTCATAACTTGTTTAAAGTCTTGAGTTTCAGGTTTTTCAACTCTATCCAATCTCATTCCTTGCATTCCAAAGCTAGAATCAAATTTTGAATGTTGGATTCTAGATGCTAAATCATATTTAGGAATATTGCTGTTCATAATTACTACCTCTCTATTTTATATTACATTATGTTGCCTATTTATTTCAACTTTTAATCAAAAAATCAATCAAAAGGAGTACAAGGCTTTATTTTCGGGACTTTCTACTCTTCATATTTAATAATATTTTCAAAAAAATCAAGGAGATATAATTTTTCGTCGTGATATAATATTTTTGAAAAAAGTGAGGGATATATGGATAAAACTTTTTCTGGTGAAATTACTTTGTTGAAAGCATTAGCGATAATGCTTGTTGTTTCCGGGCATTTAGAATTTTCAATTTTTGGAATGTTTCCACCATATTCATTTCAGTTGTCTTTGTTTTTCTTTATTTCGGGGATGCTATTTAAAGATAAGTATTTAGATGATGTTTCAACTTATTTTACAAGAAGAATAAAGTCGTTACTTCTTCCATATTTTGGCTATGAAATAGTATATATATTAATAACTCTTGCTCTTGTTCCTGTTGTAGGAGAATTTTTAGGAAATCCTTTATCATTAAAGTCTTTTTTCATTACCCCATTTTTGAATGGACATCAACTTCTTTTATGCTGTCCATTGTGGTTTGTACCTCAATTATTTATGACATTGATTGTATTTTTATTTTTCATGAGAATGCTACGAAATATTGATAATAAATTTGTTGAGCTTGGATTTTTTACTATTCTTGGGGTGGCTGCAATTCCTTTCTGGAAGTTAATTCCTCACCATACTCCAATAGCTCTTGTTGTTATGCGAACAATGTTTTCTCTATTTTTTGTATATATCGGGCATTATTACGTTAAATACATAAAAGATAAGCATAATATTTTTACTCCAAAATGGTTAGGTATTGTAATATTGTTACAATCTATTTTATGGTTATTTAATAGAGATTTTGATCCAGTACATGGAATTGGTTTGAGCTTTGTTTTAGTTTGGGGAAGATTTGACCAACAGATTATTGTTCCTGTTTTGACTTCGTTAACCGGAATTTGGGTTTCATTATTTGTTGTTAAAATTCTGTATCTGTATTTGAAGGATGTCAAACTTTTACAAAGTATGGGTAAAGTAACTTATCACATAATGGCAAATCATTTGCTTGTTATGTATTTAATTACTCTGGTTCTTTTCCACGTAACAGGAACCCCATTGACTGCTAAGGGAGATAAAATATATTCAATATTTAATCCGGTGCAAACAACTTATTTATACTTTGTTGTTGTAATGTTAATTACTACTTATTTGGGTGTATTCCAACAATTCGTTTGGAAAAAATTATCTATGGTAATTTCAACCAAACTACAGCGTAAGGATACATAAGAAGTCTTGTCTTTTTATCTTTCAATGATATTTTAAGTTTATATTGCTCATCTGTTAGTATATTTGTTAATGAAATAGAATGGTCATTTGCTTTCATTGCCTTAACTAACATATCTGTTGGCAAATCAACTTCTGCTGTTAATCTTTTATCAGATAAATTATTTACGATTAAATATTTTTCACCTTTGTAACTTCTCACATATGCAAAAACATGCGGATAATTAGTTTTCAGAATAGTAAGATTTCCTCTTGAAAGTGCAGGAATAGATTTTCTCAAAGCAATCATTTTTTGCACCTTATGGAAAATTTTTCCGCTATAGGTCTTTGTTGTATTCATTGCATCAAAGAATGCTTGTTGTGTTAAAGCTCCTCTATTTATATCTCTGCTGTCGAAAAATGAGAGAAGTTTAATTTTACTTTTTGCTTGTTTTTTCTTTCGCAAATCTGCTGATTTTTTAGCGTTTGCAAAATTATTTTTTGCTCCAATTTCATCTCCATAATAAATAATTGGAATCCCCGGCATTGAAAGTAAAACTGAAAAAGCCATTTCTATATGGTCGTGGTCTTCATCTAAAAAGTTTGCCATTCTTCCTGATACTCCGAACCCTTTTCTAAAAGAAGCTCCTTTAGGTTCAAGTGCTTTATAAATAAGTTCTCTCATTTCTGGAGTAACCATTTCGAGTGTTAATTCATCATGGACTCTTAAAAATGTAGCCCAACTGGTAGATTCAGGAATACTTGGAGTCTGTTTCAGAGCATCTTTAAAATATTTACTGTCTTCTGTTATAAAACTAGCCCATAATGCCGGCATGTATGGGAAGTTATACGCAATCTGTACTTCATCCGTTCTTTTGAACTCTCTGGTTTGTCCATCAACAATTGTTTCTGATTTTTTTTCTGTACCAAAGTATGGAATTACGTCTTTGGGTAATTGGCAGGCTTCAGCTTGCAGTACTGTTCTTGGGGCTACTGCTTGTAAGTATAAACTTAGTATTTTTATAATATCGTGGGTTGTTGGTAAGTTTTCAGCATTTGTTCCCTCTTCTTTGTCAAGATATGGAATTGCATCCAATCTGAATATATCAACTCCCAAATTTGCCCAGTAATTAAGTGTTCCCAGATTATAATATAGTACATCTGGATTTTTCCAGTTTATATCCAGTTGAAATGGGTAAAACGTGTGATAGATATAATAATCTTTTCCGTTAATAGTTTCTTTTCTATAGTTGTTTTCAGTGATTTCGGGGAAAATTAATCTTCTTTTGCTGATTGTTCCATCTTTTTCTTTGTATTCAACAACTGTTCCAAGTTTTGGGTCAACATATTTTGTGTATTCCGGCATGTCCTCTCTTGTTATAAAGTAATCAAGTTTTGAAGTGTCGCCTTTAAGTGCTTGTTGAAACCATTCATGTTGATCTGAAAAGTGATTTAGAACGAGGTCCGCTTTGATGTTAAATCCTTGAGCTTTTGCTTCTTTAATAAATGCTTCAAATTGAGGTTTTCCTCCTAAATCTTGTCTTATATTTTGAGGATTTTTAACATCAAAACCGGCATCTTCCATAGGAGAATCTGCAAATGGTAGCATATATAATGTTGTTACACCCAAACTTTTCAAATAAGGAAGCATTTTAGTTATATCTTTGAATTGGTTTGGCTTTTCAGGGGTTATAGTCCCAAACTGATCGACATAAAACATGTAGATTACTTCGTCTTTGTACCAATCACTGGGGCGTGTCAAATCATCCTGCTTTAAGTTTTCTGCTCTTTCGGCTTTCGCCTTTTTTGCAATTTCAACTAAATTGTTGTATATCTCCTCTGTTTTATCTTCTCCATAAACTTTGGAAATATTTGTTTTCAATTCTTTTTCTAATTTGGGAGAAATAATTTGTTCTTCTACTGCTGGTTGTTGAGTAGAATTTGTAATCTCTTCTGTTGGTTGCTGTATATCAACAGTTTTTGCAAATGTTAAATTTTGAGAGCTTAAACAGAGCAATAGTGCGATTGATGAAATTGCTATAAATTTTTTATTCATTCCCTAACCTCAAATTCCTAAAATAAATTATCTTTGGTTTTCTAATTCTTTTCTTATATCTTCTACTGAAACTTTAACAATAGGAGAGTTTTCATCTTTTTTTAGAACACAATTTTTTATTCCGGATTGAACAATAAAACGTTTGCAAAGTATGCAGATAAAATTATGTCCCCAAATATAAATAGTTGCATCTTGGCATCTGTCTTGCCCTGCTTGAATTATTGCATTTTGTTCTGCATGAATTGAGCGACAGGTTTCATATTTTGTGCCGGAAGGAATATTGTTTTTTATTCTGTAACATTCTCCTCTTTCGGCACAGGATTCCACTTTTGATGGTGTTCCATTATAACCGGTTGCTTTTATTTTTTTATCAGTTCCGACAATAACAGCTCCGACTTGAGCTCTTAAGCAGTTTGAACGACTTGCACATGTTTTTGCTAAGTCTAAAAAATATTCATCCCACGGTTTTATTTTCATAGTTTTAGGTCCTTAATTCATATTAGTATCTGTTATTTTGAATTGTTGTGTGAAC
>CALAWF010000198.1 GCA_937894665.1 uncultured bacterium
ACATGAATTTGCCCAATATCTTTAACTCCATCCAAGTCAGCAAGAGTTCTTGCAAGTTTTAATACCCTGTCATATCTTCTTCCTGAGAGTTGATATTTTACAATTGCGACTTTTAATAGGCTTTGGGATTGCTCATCAACCTTGCAATATTTTTTGATAAGTTTAGAAGTCAATTCGGAATTAGTAAAAATTCCATCATCTTTATACCGCTCTAACTGAATTTCACGAGCTTTTATTACACGCTTTCTAATTGTTGCAGAATCCTCTTCTTTTGCAGTTGAATTTAAAAGTTCTTCCGGAGTAAGACGAGGAACATCAATTTGTAAATCTATCCTATCTAACAACGGACCTGATAGTTTTCCTAAATATCTGCTAATTTGAAAATCCGAACATGTACAATGCTTTTCCTTATCCCCCAAATATCCACAAGGACAAGGATTCATTGCACCCAACAATATAAATTTGGCAGGATATTTTATTGAATGAGTTGCACGAGAAATTACAATTTCTCCATCCTCCAACGGCTGACGCAAAACCTCTAATACCGCACGAGGAAACTCTACCATCTCATCTAAAAATAAAACTCCTCGATGTGCAAGAGTAATTTCTCCGGGTTTAGGATTACTTCCCCCTCCAATAATCCCATTTGCGGAAGCGGTATGATGAACAGCCCTAAACGGTCGTTTAGACATCAACGGTTCTTCTTGAGATAACAAACCACAGATACTATAAATCTTTGTTAATTCTAAGGCTTCCGAAAGTGTTAGGGGCGGCAGAATTGAAGGAAAACACTTAGCCATCAATGTTTTACCTGAACCAGGAGAACCAACCATCAACATATTATGTCCGCCGGCAGCTGCAATTTCAAGAGCTTTTTTTGCTTTTTGTTGTCCTTTTACATCTTTAAAATCATATTGATATTCAACTTCTGACTGAGAAGTCAAATAAGCGTGAACATCAATTTTCAATGGTAAAATTTTTGTTTCAATAAAATGATTTACAACATCAGTTAAATGCTCCGCAGGATAAATATTAACCCCATCAATTAAAGCCGCTTCTTTCGCATTGGATTTTGGAACAACAATATCAACAATACCTGCTTCTTTTAGCCCTAAAACGAGCGGAAGAACACCATTTACCCCTCTAATTAAACCGTCAAGAGCAAGCTCTCCAATAAAAGAATAATTTTTTATCTTTTCCCAATCAAGAACTTCTTCTTCCGTCAGAATTCCGATTGCTATAGGCAAATCAAAGCCAGTGCCGGCTTTTTTCAAATCCGCAGGAGCCAGATTTATAACAACTTTTTTAGAAGGGAAAGTATAACCCGAATTTTTTATGGCAGATTTTACCCTATCACGAGCTTCATTTACGGCAGTATCAGGAAGTCCAACAATTGACATTCCAGGAAGAGAATTCACAACATCTGTTTCTACCAAAACTTCGTAAGCATTTAATCCGATAACTGTTCCTGATTTAACCCTATTAACCATATGGCTAGTATAACACGAAAGATTATAATTTGTATTTTAGCTAAAATCGTGTTAAAATGTTGCAATATAAGAGAGAGCGAAGGTATGACAAAAGAAATTTCAACACTTAAAAATAAAATCGAATATATCTATAAAAAGAATGACAATACACCTAGAATAGCATTGTGCTTTAATCTTTCAGTAAATGAGCCTGAAAAAACTCCTGGAGTTTATTCTTTGATGGCAAGACTTCTATTGCAAGGTACAAAAAACTATTCATCAGAAGAATTAGCAAATGAATTCGAAAAATATGCAATCGATTTTTCAAGTGAAATTTTTCCAAATTATTTGAGATTAAAATTTGTATGCCTTAATGAAGATTTTTCAAAAGCCATAGAATTGATGAATGAAGTAATCACAAATTCTACCTTTGAAGAATTTGAAAAAGAAAGAATTAAATTAAAAGGAGAAATTACCGCCGAATTGGATTCTCCTAAATCACTACTACGGCACATCTTTAACAATTGCTCTTAAAAATCTTGATAATATTACTAAAGAAGATGTTATCAAGGCATATAACCAAATCATGAATAACAGCAAAAAAAGTCTTGCAATCGTTGGTGCATTAAGCAAAGAGGATGTAATTCCTCAAATTGAAAATACAATTGGAGAATTACCGGAATCTGTTGATGGCAATTTTAAAATTGAAAAACCGGAATTAAAAGAAAGAAAAGAAGTAGAACTTCACAAGGATAATCTTAATCAAGCACATATAATCAAAGGTTGGCAAGTTCCAACATTCGGAACAGAAGAATACCCAGCACTTGTGTTATTAAATATTATCTTAGGAGCTTGTGGATTGTCTTCAAGATTATTCCTAGAACTTCGAGATAAAAAAGGTCTTGCGTATGTTGTAAGAAGTTCTTATGAAACATTTAAACTCGCAGCAAACTTCATGATTTATATTGCTACAGAACCTAAAAACATTGAAGTGTCCCTAAAAGGTTTCAATGAAGAAATAGAAAAAATCAAAACAATTCCTGTTTCAGAACAAGAACTTAACGATGCTAAAAATAACCTTATCGGCAAATGTGCATTCATTGAAGAAACAAATATTCAACAGGCTTGCGGATATGCCAAATATGGTGTTCTTGGTCTAGGTTTTGACTATTCTGAAAGAATGAAAGAAAGTGTTAAAAAAGTTACACCTGAACAAATCTTGAATTGTGCAAAAAAATGCTTCACAGATATTTATGTAACTTCTATTATCAAACCATAACACAATTAGCTAATAGTTTTTTCTCTCAAAATTTTAAATAATTTTTTTGAGAGGATTATAAAGTGAAAAACAAATTCAAAAGAATTAAATATAGCATTTTTTTAGTAATCCTTTTGAGTTTAAGCGTGCAAGTTAATGCAACAGAGCATAAACTTGCCACAACGATTTATTCCCAACAAACAAATGATATAGAAACTATTTTTAAAAATATCTTATCACCTTTTGAAAGTATTATCTATTCAAATACCCCTCAAGGATTGATTATAAGCGTCGATAGCAATTTATTTTTCTCCGAAAGTCAAATAGAATTATTAAATACTGGAAAAATCTTTCTCCAAAAAATTGCAAACGCTTTGAACCAAATTCCCAATAATCTTGTTATAGAGGTAAACTCAGATAAGACAAATTGTTCAAATGAAATGCAAAACTGGGAATTAACAACAATTCAAGCAGGACAAATTGCCAAATATCTTATTATCCAAGAAAAAATTAGCCCAAATAGAATACAGGCAATAGGCTTTGGCGAAATTAGTCCCAATTTACCAAAAGAAATCACTTTTCCTAATAGAATAGATTTTATAATTTTAAATTATGAAAGCATTCCGCAAAACTAAACAATTGCTTTTTGCAAACGAGAGCTGCGATTTTCGTTAAGAATATTTTTCAACTTCATAATACCTTGAGCATGAAGCTGACAAACTCTTGATTCAGACATTCCCAAAGTTTCACCAATTTCCTTCATCGTCATATTTTCTTGGTAGTAAAGAACCATCAAAACTCTTTCTCTTTCAGGAAGTCGTTGCAATGCTCTTTGCAAATCGTTTTTAACACTCTTTTCTTCCATTCGTTCTTGAGGTGTTAATTTATTAGAATCTTCGACAGTATCAATAATTTCCATACTATCCTCAGAACTACCACGCTTATCGTAAATTGAAGTTACCGTAATATCTTCAGAAATAATTTGATTAACTTTTTCCACATCCATATCCAAATAATTTGCGATTTCAGAAGATGTAGGAACTCTGCCTAATTCTTGTTTCAAAATTTCTGTAGCTTGTTTAATATCTTTGATTTTCTTTCTTACTGTACGTGGCAAAAAGTCTTGAGCTCTAATTTTATCTAAAATTGCACCACGAATTCTGATAAGAGCATATGTTTCAAATCTTGTATTATGTTGAGGAGAAAAGCGTTCAACAGCATTGATTAAACCTTCAACACCATAACCGGCAATATCTTCAACCGAAATTGTTGCAGGAAGAGAAACCCTTACACGTCCAACAGCGTAACGAACAAGATAAATATATTGTACGATAATTTCATCTCTTGCATGTTTATTTGATTTGTCAGCAAGATATTTTTCCCACAAACTTGTGAGTTCATCTTCTGATAAACGTTTTATGCTATTGTAAGAGGAAAAATCAAAATTCTGTTCCATTAACCTGCCCAATTCCTTATTTATTACATATCTATTCTATAATATTACAATTTATTAACATCATTTAAAAAGATGAAAACATCACTTATTTATTAAAGGTTTTCTAATACATGTAGTCGAAGAATAAGAATTGGCATGCTACTTTAAACTATAAAATCAGGTTAAAACACCATATTTATCAAGGAATTTCCAAACACAAAAAACGGAACACCATGACCGGTATTCCGTTTTTAAGATACAAATATTATTACTTATTAGAAGTAAGATTTTGTTCCTTTTCCACCCGGATTCCAATAAGAGTTACCTTGGCTCATTTGTTTAGTACGAATTCTAACTCTTGGTTGGCGTTTTTCCGGAACCGGTTTACCTTCTGCTGCGGCATTTTGAGGAACCATGTTTGCTCCTAATTGAGGTGTATATGTAGCTTCATAAACACCGTTTGTTCCTTGAACAGTAACTTGTGGAGCATTAACTGTCCCACGAGTTGTTGTTGGAACAGTATTAACTAACTCAGATGGAGTTAGCGGGTCTAACAATAATGGTTCTGTTGCAAATGCTGCCCCAGAGAATGAAATTAATGTTACTAATAATACTAATTTTTTCATTTTATGACTCCTGTTTTGTATTTTTCTTATTAATATACTTATATAACGTATTTGTATAAAAATCAAACAAAAATTAATTTGTTATATAATTATAAAAACAAGAGGGGTTAAAAAAGTGCGTGAAAGATTACCTGAATATTTAAAAAGACCAATTATTGATACTGAAAAAACAAGAACAGTAAGAAAAATCCTAAAAACAAACTGTTTAAATACTGTTTGTGAAAACGCACGTTGTCCAAATAAAAATGAATGTTACACAAAACATACCGCAACATTCCTCATCATGGGCGGAGTTTGTACAAGAAATTGCAAATACTGCAACATCTCATGCCAAAAGCCAGAACCTCTTGATACAGAAGAACCAAAACATATTGCTAAAGCAGTAAAAGATTTAGGGTTAAAATATGCAGTAATTACCTCTGTTACCAGAGATGATTTGCCTGATGGCGGGGCAGAACACTTTGCACAATGTATTGAAGAAATCCGCAAAACTTCTCCAAATACAAAAATTGAAATCCTAACTCCGGATTTTAAAGGAAATATTGAATCTTTAAACACAATAATAAAAGCCCATCCGGATGTATTTAATCATAATATTGAAGCCGTTCGTGAAATATTCAAAACTGTTCGTCCACAAGGAAATTATGATACCTCTCTTAAGGTTTTAAAATATGTAAAAGAAAACAGCAATATAAAAACAAAATCAGGATTAATTATCGGGCTTAGTGAAACTTTTGAACAAATCAAAGAAACTTTTAAAGATTTATATAATGTAGGTTGTGATATTCTTACTGTAGGTCAATACATTCAACCGTCCAAAGAACATTATCCGGTTGGGAAATATTATACACTAGAAGAATATGAAGAATTAAAAAAACTTGCAGCATCTGTTGGAATTAAGAATTACCAAATAGGACCACTTGTCAGAAGTTCATACAATGCCGCAAGTTTAATGGAATAGACGAAGAAATGACTATTTTAACTTTTTAACAACCTTATCTGTAATATCTTCCCCTCCGGAAATCACCATGCCTGTCGGGAGAACAAGGTTATAATTTTCTTGCTTTGCCTCATTAGAAATCAATGTGCGAATTTTATTAGTAATTTTCGTAATCTTACTGTTATATTCATCTTCCATCTGCTGCTTTTGAGATTCTATTTGTTTTCGATAAACAGCTTCCTTTTGCAAGGCTTTATTTCTATCTGTTTCATTGACTATCTCATTTTGAGCCTTTGAAATAAGGGTATTTAATTCTTCCATCTTTTTATCTTGAGAAATTTTTAGAGTTTGCATTTCAGGAGATTTAGACAAAATCGTTGGAACATCGACAACCGCAACTTTGTATCGTGGAAGAGATACCGCTACATTATTCACGTTATACCCCACAAAAAACACCAATATACATGCCAGAATAAACCAAAAATTATTTTTCATTATATCCCCACCCTTTCTGAAAACATTTTTCATATAACATGGAAATTTTAACTTTTAGAAGCAAAAAAAAATCCCCCAAGAAGGGAGAATTTGTTTAAAATAATAGTAAACATAAGGAAAGGAAATTTAAGGAAATTTATTAAGAAAAAATACTTTTCAAAGAGTCAACACCCTTAGTTTCTTCTTTTTCGGATTTACCGGCAAGAAGTTCTCCACGATAGAATGGGTTTGAACCGTCTTTGTCTTTAGAAGCTGCAGCAGCAAAAATGCTGATAAAATGAGATGCTGAATTTGTTTCAGTAGCTTTTTGAGTTTCAGTAACAACCTCATTAACTGCAGGCATATATTTACCATCAAGTCTATTTACAACTGATGCTTGAGAATTCAAATATTGGATAGAAGCTAGTGTAGATTGATTGAATTGGAATTGAACAGAATTGTTCATTGCAATTTGTTTTTGAAGGTTAGTATCAATCTTGCCTTGGTATAAGTCAACACCTAATTCAACAGGTTTAGCGATTGATTGAACTTGAGCTGCTGAATTATTTGTATAAGATGCACTCTTTTGAGCTGCACGGCGAAGAATTTCTTGTGATACATCTTTAAGGATAGAAGTATCAATACCGTTTTTGTATAATGAACTATAATTTACATTTAAACTCATTAGATTGTATCCCTTGGTTTCCTTACAAATATATATTCGGCATCCAACCTAAAAAACTTTAGGAAACAATCAAAATTTATTAAGATTTTGTTACAAATTAAAGTAAATTCTTTTTAAGAGTTGCTAAACTCGTATTTATGGCATTCATGCTATTTTCATAAAATATAAGCTCAGCATCAGTCGCTTGAGCAATTCGAGAAATCAAATTATCTTTAGTAGGATTATTTGTTAAATCCATATTAAAGCCAAACTCTCTTAAATCAATATTCAAAACACTTACAATTTGAAAAAATGATTTTAACGACGGAGTGTAGCAGCCACTTTCAATACGGGAAATATGTTGATCGCTCAAATCAACTTTTTCCGCAAGTTCAGCTTGCGTCAGATTAAGTTTTTTGCGGTGCATTTTTATTGTCTTTGCCAAATATGCCTTGTCATCAAACTTCATCATAATAACATCTCCAATACTAAAATATGATGTCAGCAAACATTTTTTAATATTGCAAGCATATATTTTAATTGATTATATGATGTAAACATATAAATAATTCTTAATAAATATATGTTTACATATAAATTAATGGTAATATTGTATGCAAGCACATAGTAATAGATATTTGATGAGAAAAATTATGATTGATAAAAATATTATTTGTATGAAATGGGGTACTAAATTTGGAGCTTCATACGTAAACAGACTATACGATATGGTCGAAAGAAATACAACGATTCCACATAGATTTGTTTGTTTCACCGATGATGCAGAAGGATTAAACCCCAATATAGAAACACGTCCACTTCCATTTTTAGATGATGAAGGATTACCGGAAAAAGCATGGAAAAAACTCGGACTTTTCACTGATAAATTAGCAGATTTAGAAGGGGAAGCACTATTTTTAGATTTAGACATTGTTATTTTACACAATATTGATGAATTTTTAACTGCGACAGGTGATTTCAGAATTATAAAAGATTGGGATTTTCCCAATGATATTATCGGAAATTCATCCGTTTTTAAATTCAAAGTAAACAAACATTCCGATATTATTGAAAATTTTTATAAAGAAGGAAAAGACATCAGAAAACGTTACAAAAATGAACAAGCATTTCTCTCTCATCAAATGTATGACAAAGGTATTTTGCAATATTGGAATGATGGATGGTGCGTAAGTTTCAAGAGAAATTGTCTTTGGAAATTCCCAATAAACTATTTTAAAGTCCCTAAAGAACCAAAATCCGCAAAAATTCTTGTATTTCACGGGCGTCCAAACCCGGAACAAGCATACGAAGGATATTGGGGCAAAGGAGGTTTTAGATACGTGAAACCGACTAAATGGTTAGACAAATATTGGAATAAATAATCTTATGAAAAAAATTAGAGAAATTATAGTTTTATCACTTGGAGTCATTGTTTTTGGATTTTGGTTATTCACTGAAAGTTTTCACCAGGAAAAGAGAAAATGACCAACCCAAACTACAAAAAAATTTTAATCATACGAATTGGAGCAATAGGAGATGTAGTACATACATCTATGGCTTATCATGCAATTAAAGAAGCCAATCCCGATACAGAAATTCATTATCTAACAACCATAGATAAACGATTACTCGAAAACGATTCTGCAATTTCAAAAGTATGGAATATAAATTACAAATTTAAACCGTTTTCAAAAGGAACTTTTGAATTTGCAAAACTATTAAAAAATGAAAACTTTGATGCAGTGATAAACCTTCAACCGTCTTTTAAAACAAGATTTCTTTGTTTTTTAGCAGGGATAAAAAAACAATATACCTATAAAAAGAATAATAAAATCCATGCAGTGAGCAATTATTGGCAAACTGCTAAAGAAGCATTTCCCAATATAAAAATTTATCCAAAACTTAATATCACACTTGCTGAAAATGTTTGTGAACAGATGAAAAAGAAAGTTGAAAATTACCCACACCCACTGATAATTTTTAATGCTGGAAATATTTTTGCAAAACGACAAGGAAGAACTTATCCAATAGAAAAATGGATTGAATTAGGAAATAAAATTCAACAAAAATACAATGGCACAATAATTATCACCGGAGTTAAGGAAGATGAAAATATGCTCAAAGCTCTTGAAAGCATTCCAAATTCCATTTCATTTGTAGATAAATTAACGCTAGAAGAAAACTCCGCTCTAATAAAAAATTGCGATTTACTAATCTCAGGCGATAGTGGACCTTTGCATATTGCAAATGCACTTGGCAGAAAAACCATCGGTTTATTTGGTTCAATGCCGACAAAAAGGACAGGAACATATAGCAATGGAGAAATAATTATTTCAAAGAAAAAATGTGTACCATGCAATAAAAGGAGATGTAAATACTTACGATTTTCTAATGATTTATATGCTCCATGTATGAAAATGATTACAACAGATGAAATCATGGAAAGAATATCTCTACAATTAGCTCAAGGGGAGAAGTAATCGTGAAAAAAGAGAAAATCTTTTTAGTTTTTAATACTGCATGTTTTGGAGATGTTTTGTTATGCAATACTTTATGCCAAAACATAAAACTCAATTATCCAAATTCAAAAATAATCTTCATTTGCGATAAACCATACTATGAAGCCGCAAAATTTCAAAAAGATATTGATGATGTCATTATCTATGACAAAAAAGGAAACAACAAAGGTCTGTTAGGATTTTTTGATTTTATTGCAAATTTTCCGTACAAAAATCCATACTGCTCATTTATTACTTATTTAAACTACAGAAACATCCTAATTGCAAAATTCCTTAAATCAAAACATATAATTTCAGAAAACAAAAAGGATAAATACTTACCGGTATCTCTTCAACACGCAAAGCTATTAGAACAACTTACACGAGAAAAAGTCCTTGATTTACCAATTAAATATAACATTGAGCAAACACTACCAAGCAGATTAGCTTCAAGATTTACGAATGATAAAAAATATATTGCACTTTGTACTACAAGCAAAGATGAAACAAAAGATATGCCGATTTCTACAGCTCTAGATTTGATAAACAAAATTCACAAAGAAAATTACGAGGTAGTCTTTGTTGGAGCGGGGAATAAGGCTAAAAATTACAGTGAAGAACTCAAAAACAATAACTGCAAATTCATAGAGCTCATAAATCAAACATCAATTTCAGAACTTGGGAGAGTTTCGAAAAACTGTGAAGCACTAATTAGCGTTGATACAGGAACAATGCACCTCGGTTGTGCAGTAGAAATTCCTGTTTGTGCAGTCTTTTACAAACCTAAGATGACCAATAAATGGGCTCCACGAAAAGAATTGTACAACTCAACCATAATTCAAGAAAACCAAACAGCAGAGAATATTTTGAAAAATACTAAACTTCTAATGGAGAATAATAATGTTTAAATTTCTACAAAATAAAATTTATAAAATAGATAAAAATGGAAATAAAAAGCGAGTATTTTTTATTCGTGGTATTCATTTTAGTTTTAAGGGGAAAAATTCTATTGTTGAAATCCATGAACCAATTGCTAAATTTGACCGTTGTCGAATTGTTTGCGGGGATAATTGTTTTGTTTCTATTGGTTCTTCTCCATACAGAATTAAAAAGCTGAGAGTATTAGCAAATGGGGATAATTCATCTGTTAAAATCGGGAAAAATTTTTCATTAAAAAATTCTTGTGAAATTATAACAAGACCGGAAAAAAATTTAAGTTTGAAAATCGGAGATGATTGTCAATTTGGTTCTAAAATTATAATTAGAGCAACTGATGGGCATAAAATTATAAGCCTAGAAGATGAAACTGTATTAAATAAAGGTAAAGATGTCGTTATTGGAAATCATTGTTGGGTTGCTAGTGACGTTAGAATATTGAAAGGGAGCATAATTGCTCCTAATTCTGTTATTGGAATGTCTAGTGTTGTTGCGGGGAAATGTGATACTCCAAATTCTGTATATGCAGGAAATCCTGCGAAATTAAAGAAAACAAATATAACTTGGGATAGAGAATGCCCATAAAATTTTCAAAATTTAGCTCAAAAAAAAGACCTCGTTAGAGGTCAAGGTTGGTTATTTTTTGGTTATGTTATAGTATTATGTCAGTTTAAAACTGTATATAGGTTATTATGTGTTTTTTAATTTATTCGGTTTACATTTGATTTAATTATCCTCAAGATTTATATTTGCGTTTTTTCTTTTATATATTTACAAATCTTAATACTTTCCCAAGTTTTTAATACTATCATGTTTGTATGTTTGAAAAGTTAAAAAAGTTTTTCTATTATAGAATCTTGCACAAAAACTACTGGCGTACAGGCAAATGCAAGGGTTGCGGACAATGTTGCACCCACATTTACGTCAAACATTTCAAACATGTTCTTCAAGACGAAAATGAATTCAAACGACTTCAATTTTTGCATAAATTTTATTCAGATTTGGAAATAATCGGGAAAGATGAATTAGGACTTATTTTTGAGTGCAAAAATTTAGATAAAGAAACTAAAAGGTGTAAAAATCATTTCTTCCGCCCCGGAATTTGCAGACGCTATCCGCAAGAAGAGTTATTTGCAATGGGAGGAACACTTTCAGAAACTTGTGGCTATAAAATGGAACCAATTGTGCCATTCAAAGATGTTTTGAGCGAAGTTAATAAAAAATCCAAAAAGAAAAATAAAAATTAGACTTTCCTCCAATGTAATTTTCTTTTTAATCTTCCATACTTAGACATATGGATAAAAAAGGAGATTATATAATAATGAAAAAGATTTTAATAATAGCACTACTTTTAGGTGTTTTTACAGGGTTAGAAGCGATTTGTGCCTGCCCATTGAGTAATATTATTTCAGGACAAAAAAGTTGCAGCATTACCCAACAGCAAAACCAAACAATAGAAGATAAATTACTTCCGAATAAACTTAACCAGATGGTAAGCCCGACACAAAGCACTTCCCAAGAATTTCGCAAACCACCACACTCCATGCCGGAAACAATTAACACTGACAAAGCCGAAAATCCGGAAGCGGAAGAAGGAAATACCCCTTACAATGCAGCTTGTCAATTCGGTTTATGCCTCCCAGGAGAAAATAACGGAAGGAAATAATTATAAGATATTTTTGCCTAATTTGTTAGCTGTTTCAAGATCCTCGTGCGGTTCTCTTCCTACAGTTGTCAAATAATTACCTACCAAAATACCTTCTACGCATGTTTTAAGAGCTAATTCCTGATTTTCTTGAGATAATCTCATTCGCCCTCCGCAAAAACGAACAACCGCTTTAGGATTAGCAATCTTGAAAATCGCCATAGTTCTTAAAACATTTTCTTCATCAATTTTGTCATGATAATTTTCAAATGGAGTTTCCGGAATTGGCATCAAAATATTTATTGGAATAGAATCAGGTTCAATTTCTGCAAGCTCCATTGCCATTTCTACACGTTGCTCAACTGATTCACCCATCCCTAAAATTACACCACAGCATAATTCCATTCCATATTTCTTAACGAGTTTGCAAGTATTCAATCTATCATCCCAAGAATGGGTTGTGCAAACCTCAGGATAATATGAACGACAAGTGTTTATATTGTGGTGAAATCTTTTTAGACCTGCATCGGCTAATTGTTTTGCTTGTTCTTCGTTTAAAATTCCAATAGAAGCACAAGAACCCAAACCACCAACTTCGTTGATTGCTTTAATCATATCAAGTTCTATTTGAAAATCTCTTCCCTCATCAGGAGTTTTGCCACTCGTTACAATCGCAAATCGAGAAGCTTTATTTTCTTTAGATTCTTTTGCAGCTTTTATAACCTCTTGAATATCAACAAGAGGATAAGACTCAATATTTGTACAATAATGAGAACTTTGAGCACAGTATTTGCAGTTTTGAGAACATTTACCATTTCTTGCATTGATTAGGGAACAGAACTCAATATTGGCAGACATATATTTAGAAGATTCAGCAAGCAAATCTTCTAACGGCAAATTGTATAACTTTAATAACTCTTCTTTTGTATAAACTTTTTTATCAATTGTTCTATCCATCTCACACCTCAAAAACTGTATCTTTTCAAATACTATGGCAGAAACGGACAGTTGTCAATTAAGAGCTATATTAACCACCGAAATAGTTTATCAAACCATCATGCAATTTTTCATTTTTGCAAAGTTTTTTCAATTTAGAAATTGCACGAGTTTCAATTTGTCTGATACGTTCTCTTGAAACCCCGTATTGAGAACCGATTTCATCCAATGTTTTTTTCATTCCGTTATTATCCAAACCGTAACGCAAAATCAAAACATCTCGTTCTTTTTGGCTCAATTGGTTTAAAATTTTTCTGGTATCTTCAAGTAAATTTTCTTGAGAAACCTTTCCATCCGGTGTAATGGTTGAATTATCAACAATAAAATCTGCAATTTTTGAAGAATCATCATCAGAAGTAGCCGGAGTATCCATACTTACCGTAGATTGAGCAGACTTGATAATTGAAGTTAATTTTGCAACAGGTAACCCCAATCTATATGCAATTTCTTGCTTTGTCGGAGTTCTGCCAAGTTCTGTTGTCAATTCCAAAGTCGTACGACGGATTTTACTAATAGAATCTATCATATGGATTGGTAATCTGATAATTCTTGCTTTATCAGCAATTGCACGGGTTATTGATTGTTGAATCCACCAAGTGGCATAAGTTGAAAATTTGTAACCTTTTTTGTAATCAAATCTACCGGCAGCTTTAATCAAACCAACATTACCTTCTTGAATTAAATCCAAGAAAGACAAACCTCTTCCGATATATTTTTTGGCAATACTTACAACAAGACGAAGGTTAGCATTAACCAAAACATCTTTTGAAAACGCATCGTGATCTTCTTGAATTTTTTTAGCTAAATCAAGTTCTTCTTCTGCTGATAAAAGCGGAATTTTACCAATCTGACGCAAATATATTTTTACACTATCATCGGAATTTACAGATAACAAACTCTCTTGAACTTTTGGATCTTCAACAGATTTCAAGACGTCTTCGCCGTCTTCTGCTTCTTCATCAGATTCCAATTCTTGCAACTTTTTAAAATCTATATTTTCATCTGAAATCTCATCCGTAAGGATTCCTAATCGTTCAAATTCTTTTACCACTATATTGCTCCAATCTTACTCTCAAGATGATATAACGAATTTAGCAATTTGAGGTCATCTAATTGAATTATTTATTTTTTCTTATCAATTTTTGCCTTAGAGTTTCAAAAATAATTGCACTCAAGGCGTTTGAAACATTTAGGGAATTAAAACTGTTCTGCATCGGAATTTTCACTACAAAATCTGATGCTTTTAGCAAAGATTTTGAAACTCCTGCATGCTCTGCCCCCATTATTATTGCAAAATTCATATCATCATATCTAACATCATAATAATTATCTTTTGCTGATGCGTCAGTTGCAATTATCCACCAGTTGTTATCCTTTAGTCTTTGAACAGCGTTAACAAGACTATTTACTTTCACAATAGGAATGTGATTTATTGCACCGGCACTGGTTTTTTCAACCGTAGAATTAACTTGAACATTTCTTCTTGAAGGAATGATAATCCCATCAACACCTGCACAAACACAAGTTCTAATAATTGCACCAAGGTTATGAGAATCTTCTACACCATCTAAAATAACAACCGAAGATAATTTATCTTTTTTAGCTTCTATAAAATCATCCAAATCCATATATTTTATTGGCGAAATTTGAGCAATAATTCCTTGATGGTTAAATTCGGCATAAGGCTGAAATTTTTCTCTTGCGACAAATTGGAATACAATTCCTTTTTCTTGGGCAAGTTCTTTGATTTTGTTTATCTTCACGTCGGAGTGAATATTTTTAGAAATCAATATCTTATTAATTTCTCGATTACCTGCAATCAAGGCTTCCATTACAGAATTTTTACCATAAATTATTTCACTGTTGTTATTTTCTTCCATACTATTATTTTGAAACCTCTAACATTCTATCAATACATCTTACCGCTTTTGGAGCGATGTTTTCATCCACAAAAATTTCATTTTCTTCGGTTTCCAAAACATGTAAAATATCTTCCAAAGATGTCATTTTCATATTTGGACAAACAATATTATCTTTTACCGGAATAATTTCTTTGTCAGGCAAATCTCTTTTTAATCGGTCAACAACACCTTGTTCTGTTGCAATGATGAAAGATTTGTTATCACTTTCTTTAGCAAATTTCATAATGCCTGTTGTACTTCCAACATAATCTGCAATGCTAGATACTGACATATGACATTCAGGGTGAGCTAAAACCAAAGCTCCCGGGTGAGCCTTTCTTGCATTTTCAATATCTGTTGGTCTAATTTGCAAGTGAGTAGGACAGAATCCAGGATATGTTATAACTTCAACATTGCCCAATTGTTTTTCAACCCATTTACCTAAATAAGTATCAGGCAAAAATAAAATTTTAGGAACACCCATACTTTTTACAATATTTACCGCATTAGAACTTGTACAGCACATATCACATTCAGACTTAACTTCAGCAGTTGAATTCACATAACAAACAGTCGGAATATCAGGATGTTGAGCTTTAAATTCTTTCAACTGACGAAAACTCAACATATCAGCCATTCTACAACCTGCTTCAATTTGCGGTAATAAAACTTTTTTATTTGGAGAAAGAAGTTTTGCAGTCTGAGCCATAAAATAAACCCCTGCAAAAACAATAATATCCGCATCCGTTTTCGCTGCAACTTGACTCAAATGTAAAGAATCACCAACATAATCAGCAACCATGTCAATTTCGACAGGTTGATAACAGTGAGCTAAAATTACAGCATTTTTCTTTTCTTTTAAAGCCTTTATCTTCTCTATGATATTATCCATGTCTTACTTATTTTCCTCCATTTGGTGTAAATTTATGTTAAGATTTTTTTTATTATAAAATATATTGTATAATAAAAATAAGATAATAGTAAGAAGAGTAAAAAGGTAAATATGGGAAGTAATATATTAGACAGCTTGGGATTAGGCGGAGGAGGAACAGACGTACATATTACCGTATCGCCTGCTTGTGGTTTAGAAATGACTGTCGTTGACGGACACGGTGGAATTAAATCATATGCAAATGTTCCATTAGAATATAATGAAGCACAAAGAGAAATCGCTAATTACGATGAATTCAAAGCAGGGATTGAAACATTATTCCAAATGAGAAACATCAATCCTAAAAAAGCTAATATTCACTTAAGCGTTCCAACAGTTTGGTTTGGAATGAAGGAAGGACTTCCATTACTACTTGATGATTCCTCAATCACCAATGTTGTTATTGGGGATTTGGAAAACACATATATCTTTAAACGTAAAGACCCGATTCCATTCTGGTTTGATGCTTTAGCTTCTACAAATTCAGATTCAAGAAGCATTTTCTACACTGCTATCCAAGCAGACGTTGTAGAAACAATAAAAGGTATCTTTACAGAATTAGGTTCTACACTTGTTAGTGTTAGTTGTTCATTATTCGCAGATTTAAAAGCCTTATACGAAACAGGTTTTGCAACTGCACAAATGAATGACGACAGCAATTCTTGGAGTTTGATGATTGTAAATAACAGCGGTTATCAAATGCTCGGAATGCAGGGTAAAAGAATATTAGAATATTTTGAAGAACCATTACCTTTAAAATCATACGAAGGAGAAGAAATTTATTCTGAAATTGAAAATGCTGCACAAATCGCATTGATGAGTACTCCTTCAACTTCTTTGATTATTGTTTCAGAAACAGATTTAGTTTCCGCTGAAATTTTAGCTAAAAAATTACAATTCGGTGGAACAATTATCCCTGTAGAAGACAACAAATTCAGATCAGAACCTTTGATGGAAATGAGTTTGAACATCATTCCGGAAGATCAAATCAAAGTTTCTCTTCACTCTATTGGTGAATGTGCTCCAGATGAAGCATTTCCAATTGCCGTTGATTTTCTTGCTGCAGGAGGACAAAAAGTTTCAAAAGTAGAAGTGTTAGAAATCCCAATCGGAAACGGAAAGGTAATTTCTCTAACACCGAAAAAAGCTACAATTATTGCAGCAATTATACTTGCCCTTGTTCTTTGTCCAGTTGGGGTGATACATATGGCTGTTCAAAACATGAACAACAAAATGAATGAAAAGAGTGCAGATTTAGATACTCAAATTACTGATTTAGATAACCAAATTAAACAATACGAAGCATCAAACGGAGAAGTTCAATTTGACCCTCTAGCTGAAATTGAAAAGGTACTAAAAAACAACCGTACAAAAATTATTGCTTATGCAGCTTTAGGAGAAGCTGTTCCTAAAAACTTGTACTTGACATATTTTATGACAGGTGATGACGGAATGGTTGATATTAAAGGATGTGCAGACTCTGTTGAAGATGTTTATGTATTCTTTAAAAATCTAAAAAGTTTAATGATAGGTTCAAAATTACGTCTAAGCAAACTTGATTTAAAATCCGGTTCATTAGACAAAATCGTAACAAGCACAGCTTCTACAATTGATAATGCACCTTACGTATTTGAAATTACTAATATGAATGATGATCAATTAAAATCATTTATGGATAAATTAGTTTCAGGCCCGAAAAAAGATGACCAAAATAATAATGGCAACAACAATTCAGGCGACAATAATAATTCTCAAAATAATAATAACAGTAACAATAATAACCAAAGTCCAAGTGGAGATTCTAACGCCGCTCCGGCAAACAACTAAGATTCAAAAAGGAATATAATAAATGAATAGTGAAAAATTAAAACCATTTTTAATACCTATATTATTACTCGTTGCAACATTAGGCGGTGCGATTTACTTGGGTTCTCAAATTGCAACTAATGTACAAAATTACATGGCTGTAAAAGAAGAAGTTGCCCAAAAACAAGCAACTGTCGAAGAAAAAACTAAAAAGTTAGAAGAGTATAGAAGAAAAGAAGAAGAACAAAAGGCAAAAGAGGCTGAAAACAAAGCAAACGGCAAACCATTCTACAAACCTATTGAATCAGGAATGGATACAGAGGCCGTTATTGCAGGTGAATTTGCAGAAATTTTACAACTTGTTAGAGCAAACCAAATTAAAGTTCGTTCTATCAAATATGATTACGATCCGGCAGATGATAATTTTGTTCAAGGTGCAAAAGATAAATATAACGTAGCTCGTTTGAATATGGAAATGATTGCAAATTATTCAAACTATGACAATTTCTTGAAAGAAATGTACAAACACGATCACTTCCT
>CALAWF010000199.1 GCA_937894665.1 uncultured bacterium
TTTCATATTTCCCCCTTGGATACACGTAAAAAATTTTATATATCTATTTTTGCATAAAAATAAAATTTTGAGTATAATACATTTATGTTCGTATATTATTTTTTATCTTCAATATTATTCATTCTAATCCTTGCACCGATTTATATAATTGCTGGATTATTTAGAAAAGAATTACTCTCAAGATTAGTTGGGTTTTTAAACATTTACAAAATCCCTGTTATCGAAGGTAAAACAATAATGTTACATGGTGTTTCTGTTGGTGAAATTATTGCCATTGAAGACTTGGTAAAAAAAGTCCACGCAGAACTACCTGACTATAAAATTGTTGTAACAGCTGGAACAAATACAGGTAAAGAACTTGCAGAATCTAAGTTCAAAGATATTGCAGAAAGAGTTTTATATTTTCCACCTGATTTTCCACCTTTTATCAATGAGTTTTTAAAGAAAATTCATCCAGAGGCTGTTGTTATTGCCGAAACAGAAATTTGGCCAAATTTTTCATACATGGTAAATAGCAAAAACATTCCTCTATTTATCATCAACGGTAGAATTTCTGACCATTCATTCAAATACTACAAACACTTATCAGCTTTCTTTGGTGCAATCTTTGATAAAACATACACAAAAATTCTTGCTCAATCAGAGCTTGATAGACAAAAATTTATTAAAATGGGTGCAAATCAAAAGATTTGCGAAGTTATGGGTAATCTAAAATTTGATATTCAACAAAAATTACCAGAAGATGTTCAAGTTAATAAAGCAAATAGCCGTGTTATGATTGCTGGAAGTACTCATAAAGGCGAGGATGAAATTGTTTTAAAAGTATTTGATAAAGTTCACAAAAAACATCCTGAATTCAAATTATTATTAGCACCTAGACATTTGACTAGAATAGAAGATGTAACAGAATTAGTTAAGAAAACTGGTTACAATTTCGGATATTTTTCAAAGGGTGATTCTTTTGAGAACAATGATATTATCATTTTAGATGTAATAGGAAAACTTGCAAAACTATATTATTATTGCGATATAGCCTTTATCGGTGGAAGTTTTAACAAAACTGGTGGACACAACCCACTTGAGGCATCTATCTACAACAAACCTGTTATTTCAGGCCCAACAATTTCTAACTTTAAAGGTATCTATGCAGTTCTTACTGGAGAAAATGCCGGAAAAGTTGTAAATACTCCAAAAGAATTTGAAGAAGAAATATTTAAACTTTTAGAAGATAACGATTACTACAATTATGTTTGCAATAATTGCCAAAAAGTTTTTGAACGAAATCGTGGTGCTATTGATTTTGTAATCAAAAAAATCAAAGACAGCATAACAAAATAGACTTAGTAATAGTATTCGCTAGGAATACAATACAGAACACTTTCGTTCTTTTTATCGTTATAATATCCGATTTTGTAAGTATAATTACGCAAAATATTTCTTAAAAACAGCATTATTTCTGTGTAATCTCTTGCTGGCATTTCAAAAATTCTAAATGCTAATTGAGGTCTATCTTTTCTTATTGTTCTAACGCAACCCTTTAAAACTCTCAATTCAAGAGCATCTATATCAAATTTTATAAAATCTATTTTTCTTCTATTTCTTGCTCTAAAAGCATCTAAAGTAGTTGTTTTTAAAGCTTGTCGTAAAAAGACTTTGTCATTTTCAACATCCCACAAAATTCTTCCAATCATTTCTATTTTGTCAGAGAATTGAATAATCTTATAAAAAGTAAGTTCTTTCGCTTTTCTAGGTAAAATCAAACCATTAGAAACATAATCGTGCAAGGCATCAAAACAATAAATTTTTTCAACTGATTTAATCTCATTTTGAAAAACCATACTGTTATAACCATTGTTTTCGCCAGTATCAACAATAGTTTTTATCTTACTACGCATTAAAAATTCAATATATTCATTATTTTTAAGACTTGGTTTATGAGTTTCGATATATCTTAAATAATAATTTTTATCTTGCAAAAGTGAAGAAACAAACATAACTTCAAAACGTTCAACATCCTCGTCATCCTCAAACATTTCTTTTAATTCTTCAAAATGCAAATATCCAAGCTTTTGCAAATCATTTTCAGAAACCTCTACATAATTAATTTCTGATTTTGCAAATAGTTGAGTCATTGCATGAAAATTATCTCTTTTTGCAATAATAATGCAGTCGACTTTATCTTTTTGTCTTATAAATTCTCTAAAATCAATTATCTTAATACCATCTTGATATTGTTTTTCACCAACCTGATATTCTACAAAAAATGCAATTTTCACATCACGTCTTTTTTCATAAATGTATTTTTTGATTTCCAACGCCTCTTTAGATGTGCCATAAATCGCAATGGTATCACGTTTTTTTACATTTGATAATATGTTATATAGCGTAAAATCAAATTTTTTAAACATTAAATCTTTTCCAAAATATTTTTAACAACATTCAAATCTTCAGGAGTAGTAATTTTGATATTATTTTCACTACCCTCTACAATAAATATTTTATCCAAATTGTATCTTACGACCAACCCACAATCATCTGTAAAACTTGCAGAAGAATCCTCTAAAGCCAATTTGTGAGCCTTTTTAATTAATTCAGACTTAAAAGATTGAGGAGTTTGCACTCTTCTCAAATACTTTCTATTAGGTATTTGTGTAATAAATCCATCCTCATCAACCTCAATAATTGTATCAGAAGAATTTATTGCAGTACCCACAGCATTATAAGTTTTTAAAGCTTCAATATTTCTATCGATAATATCTTTATCTACAAATGGTCTTACAGCATCGTGTATCAATACATTTACGCCGTCTTTAACCTCGCTTGTTCCAATATAAGAACTTTCAACTCTCGTTTTTCCACCATTTAAAAGCTTTGAAACTTTTTTATAATTATTCTTTTTTAAGATTTCTTCTGCCAAATCTCTAAATTTTGGATTTGTTACTAAAATAATCTCGTCAATTTTTTCATGATTTTCAAAAGCTTCAATAGAATATTCTAAAATAGTTTTACCATTTAATTCGTAAAACTGTTTAGGAATATTGTGTCCAAATCTTTCGCCACTACCTGATGCAAGAATTAAAGCTACGTTTTTCATCTAATTCAAAAACTCCACTTCACCTGAATCTAAATGATAATATGCTGGAACAATTTTTAGTCCTTTATTTTGAACATAATCTTTTAATAAACCGTCTTTTTCAGTTAATTTGTTAGCATTAATAACAGCGTTATTTTTAATTACGTTTGTCAATTTACAACCGCCTTGTTTTTCTTTTTCATATTGTTTCAAAGCTGGTTTTATTGATTTAATAAGACTATTAATGTATTTTGTTTCATCAACATTATTAACAGTCGCTGTTACGGCACCACAATCCTCGTGACCCATTACAACAACAAGTTTTACACCCAAATGCACAACTGCATATTCCACACTACCAATAACATGATTATCTAAAACATTTCCGGCATTTCTAATTTCGAAAATATCGCCCAAGCCTTGGTCAAAAATGATTTCCGCAGGAACTCTTGAATCAGAGCAAGTAAGAATAGCAACAAAAGGATGTTGACCTTTTACGAGTGCATCTCTTGAATTTTTTGTTTGATGTGGATGGTTTAGATGCATTGTTCTAAAATGCTCATTACCAGTTTTCAAAATCTTCATAGCCTCATCTGCAGAAAGATTTTGAACCTCATGAGCAAAAACACAATTTGCAAACATCAAACAAATTAAAGTTAAAATTATCTTTTTCATATCTTATTTACCTCTTTGCTAGTAATATAGTTATATCACTAACAAACGAGTTTTACCAATATGACTGATAATCAAACATAACATTTATAATATTGCCGTTATAATATTCAGCTCTGCCCCAACTGTTACCCATTTTTAATCTTAAAATTGTATTATTGATTTTAGAAATGTAATCATATTGAGGTTTTAGAACAACTCTTCCGCTATAATCAATAATGCCATATTTGTATGAAGCAGTAGCGTTTTGAGATTGTTGAGAATTTTCACCAGCAGATAATCTAACTCTTAGTAAATAGTTATTAATCTTATCAACAGAATAATATTGTTCATGAGCAATAACATTGCCTCTGTAATCCATCAAGCCAATACTACCTCTTTGAGAAGTAGTACCAGATGCCATTGGAAGATTATCTGAAGAATTAGACTCCCCAGAACTGAATTTTAGCAATCTATCATCAAGTTTTTCAAGATAAGAATAACGGATTGGTAAAATTGTTGCACCGGTAAATGTCATTAAACCATATTTATTATCTTTTTTTACTTTTAATACACCTGATTTTAAACATCTAATTTCTTGGTATTCAAAAGGTAAAATTCCTCGACCGTAACCATTTATTAAACCTACTTTTGAATCATTTTGAGCAATAAATAAATTTGAATTTATTTCATTTAAATAATCATATTCTTGAGTAGAAACTCTTTGTCCATTTGAATTAACAAGATAATAAGTCGTAACCATTTTATCTTTTGAAGTTGAATACGTTGAATACCCTGTTCTTTTTCTAACTTGTGCTGAAAAAGCAGATAAATTAACAAATAAAAGACATACTATTAATACTAAAATTTTTTTCTTCATTTTTTCGTCCTAAGAATATTCTTCTTTATTTTTTATCTAAAATCAAACTTATTTTTTTTGAAAAATTGATACCAAAACTAAATCGGCAATTTTTTCATCAGCCCACTTAGGTAATTTTGCTGAAACATGGACTTTTATAGGAGTATTCACTAATAAATCACCCATTTCTATTTCACCCATCCACAAACGATATTTGTTGTTATCTACAGTAACTTTATGTGGAATTTTGTGTATAGAAGTTGCAAAAACAGGATTAAACACTTCGCCCTTTTTTAGTTTATCAACAGGAATTTCTTTTTCACCATTTATAAAATACCATTTTTTATTAATTTTTCCGAAAAAGAAATAATCAGGGTCATTTTCACTCATTTGAAGTTTTGCAATAGCAACATCCTTGTATTTTGGTCTAACAAGCATTTTGCCTCGATAATCAACTATACCAAATTGATTTTTACCAACTCTTGCTTTCATCAAATTTTCATCAATATTTTCCAATTTAGAATAAACAGGTGACACAACTGGAAAAGACAATGCATTTTTCACACCAAACATTTTATCGCATTTAACAATTTGAGAACCTTGATACATACCTTTTTCAACAGTATAT
>CALAWF010000200.1 GCA_937894665.1 uncultured bacterium
GTAAAAACAAATTTTAAAAGGGTTAAATCATTGCTATAAGCGGATCCCAATACAATACAATACAATACAATACAATACATGCATACATCCGCTAAATAAATACTTTATATATACATAGTATATAATATGGAGAATATGTGATGACAGAAGTAAAACAATACACTGTAAAAACAGGTGATTGTGCTTGGACAGTTGCAAAAAGAAATATACAAGTCAAAAATAATAATGCAAAGATTACAAATACACAAATAATGAAAGAAATGGAACGTTTAGCAAAATTAAACAATTGTAACTCCGTAAATGACTTTAGTGCTAAATATTTTAACAATATTGGTAAAAAGTTAATTCTAGAACAAGAAACTCCATCAAATAACAATACTGCTACTGCCACCAATACACCCCAAGTAAAAAAACAATCTCCTGAAATAAAAAAAACAAATACTCCCAAAACTGAAATTCAAAGAATTAATGAAATGCCAAATGATCTAACTAAAATAATCCAATATAATAAAAAAAATTATAAAGGAAATTTTTACGGCGTCGTTGATAAAAAGACTTGCCAATTAATGATTTTTGATAAATCTGGCAAAGTTGTAAAAAGAATTACCGTTGGAATCGGAAAAACAAAAGGGGATGGTCTAAGTAATTATTACCAAGATCATTACAAACATACTTCCGATGCTTATAAAGCAGAATCTAACCGCTTTACCACTCCAGGAGAATTTACACTTGACGAAGCACCAGGGAATCCTAACCATAAAGGATACATGGGAAATGATGGAACCTATAGATCGATGGGATTAAAAGGAGATAATCGAGGGGTACGAAGTGGACAACAAGCCATTCACGTAGTATATAACAATGATCCTAACCGAATAAAGGGAATTAAATCAAAAGGAACGGAAGACAATAGAATGTCATATGGATGCGTTAACTTATTACAAGAAGATTATGATACAATGCACAAATATTTAGGTGAAGGAGACAAAATTTTCATTCTTCCAGAAGAAAAAGGTAATAGCTTAAAACTAGAGAAACAAGCAGATGGGACTTATGTATTTCATCAACAATACCATAAGCAAGACAAAAGAGATATTTCGATTGCAAGAGCTTCACAAGTAAAATACGATGTAAGACCTGATAAAGCACCTAAAAGTAAAAAACCTCAAGGAGCTCCAAAGAAAACACAAACAGTGGCATCCCAACAGCCACAAAAAGAGTTTCATATATTACAACCAAGCACTTGGAAAAACTTATTTAGTTAAAAATTTTAATATTATAGCAAATTAAATCCTTTTTGAACTTAATACATTCAGAAAGGATTTAATTGTAATGAACATAAAAAGTATTTTACCCACAATAATTATTGGTGCGAGTACACCATTTATTCATTCATGTAAGCAAGCAGCAAAACCCGCAGAAAAGATAATTCAAACAGCTAGCTCTAAACTTGAAAACAATGCAAAAATGCAACAAATTTTAAAAGATTCACTTAGCCTAAAAATGACAGATAAAGAAAAAGTTATTGAATACAACAAGTTATTAAATTCAAACGGTTTGTCAAACGGGAATTATGTACTAATTGATAAAAAAGGATGTAAGGCTTATGTTTACAGCCCAGATGGAGATGTTTTATTAACATCAGAAGTCGCTTTAGGTCGTCAAAAAGGTGATGTTCGTGGTGGAGGATATAAAAATAAATCAGTAAAACAAACTTTTACAACGCCTCCTGGAGAATTTTACATCGGACGTGAAGGTGCTATTTCTGGAACAACAGATGAAAAACTATACGGTAAAAGAGTTTTAATGTTACGAGGCGATCATACAAGACAAGATAGTAAAAAAACACAAACTCTTGCCCTTCATAGAGTACCCGCAACCCCAATGGGGAGACTTCGTGAAAATGTTTTTCATAATGGAACCTTAAAAGATAATAGAGTATCTTTTGGCTGTGTTAATTTTCTAGTTGATTCATTTGATAAAATGCGAAAACTAATAAAAGGCAAAGGTACAAAAGTTTATATCCTTCCAGAAGAAAAAGGAAACCATTTGAAATTAGAGAAACAAAAAGATGGTTCCTATAAATTTTTCCAAACCAAATATCGTTATGAATCCCAAGAAACCAAATAACTAATAATCAAAAGAGCCATCTTAAAATAAGATGGCTCTTTTGACATATAACTAACTATTATTATTTTATTGAAACAATTTATCCATTCTTTCAACAGCTTCTTTGGTATTTTCTCTACTGCCAAAAGATGTCAAACGGAAATATCCTTCACCGTTTCTACCAAAACCTGAACCAGGAGTTCCGACAACTTGAATATTTTCTAACAAATAATCAAAGAATTCCCAAGACTTCATATTATTAGGGCATTTCAACCAAATATACGGTGAATGTTGTCCTCCGATATGCCAAATATTGTGTTTTTTAAGAACATCAGAAATAATTTTAGCATTTTCTTTGTAGTAATTTAAGTTTTCTTGAATTTCTTTTTGTCCAACTTCGCTAAATACAGCTTCTGCACCACGTTGAACAATATATGGAACGCCATTGAATTTAGTTGTTTGACGTCTTAGCCACATCTTGTTAAGCAAACCGTTTTCCAATTCTTTTGGAACAACAGTCCAACCACATCTTGTACCGGTAAATCCCGCCATTTTAGAGAATGAACAAAATTCAATTGCACAAGATTTTGCACCTTCAATTTCATAAATACTTCTTGGCAAATCTTTATCAGTAATAAAACATTCATAGGCTGCATCGAATAGAATTACCGAACGATTTTCTTTCGCATAATCAACCCATGCACTCAATTGTTCTTTATTATAAACTGCACCGGTTGGATTGTTCGGAGAACAGATATAAATTATATCCGCTTTGATTGATTTATCAGGAAGCGGCAAGAAGTTGTTATCCGCATTAGCATCAATATAAACAACCTTTCTACCGGCCATAATATTTGTATCAACATAAACGGGATAAACCGGATCCGGAACTAAAACAGTATTATCCACCGCAAATAAATCCAAAATATTACCTAAATCAGACTTTGCACCATCGGAAATAAAAATTTCGTCATTTTCAAGTTTTACACCATGACCTCCATAATATTTTTGAAGTTTAGATTTCAAAAATTCATAACCTTGTTCAGGACCATAACCGTGAAAAGATTCTTTTACACCCATTTCTTCTGAAGCATTTTTAAGAGCTTTAACAACTTCTTTGCAAAGTGGAAGAGTTACATCTCCAATCCCAAGTTTAATAATTTTTTTGTCAGGATTATTTGATGCAAATTCGCTAACTTTTTTTGCTACGGTTGAAAATAGGTAACTATCTGCAATATTTTGGTAATTTGTGTTTATTTTCATAAAATAAATTCTCCGTATTTATGTACTTTCAAAAGCAATTATAACATGAATTGTTAAATTATATTTACCAAAGTTAATATTTAGTCAAAAAATATTTTTTTTTTAACTTAATTCTGGTATAGTTTATTAAAAGACTATGAAAGTAGTAGAAAATTAAAAAAGGAATAAGATGGTAAACGCTCTAAATCATACTCAATCAACATCATCAGCAATCAAAGCTAAAAAGATGTATGTTTCAACCCCTATTAATAGAGTTCAAGAAGTTGAAAACCGATTAAACAAAATCTTCCAAGAAGAGTTGGATTCTGAAGGTTCAATTCTTGTAAGTTACAAACCGGAAGTAATTTCAAAACTTGCAAGATTTATTCTGGGACATATCAATCGTTCAGCCTCAATCGGTATTGCAGGTGAAACAGCGAGCGGAAAATCAACCATCACTTTAGATATAATTGATACTATTAAATCATTTGCTACTGAGTTTGAAATTGAAGATGCAATTACAAGAGTAAATACAGACGATTATTATTATGACCGTTCAGAAATGGTTAAAAAAGCCGGTAGTTTTGCAGAATTTGCAAAACATTATGACCTTGATGTTCCTCATGCTCTTGAATTGGAACTTATGAGCAAACATATTAAAGAATTATTAGCAGGAAAATCTGTTTACTTGCCAAAATATGACATGTCAGGTACTGCAAAAAGATATGATAATTATACATTAGCTAATCCTTCCAAAATTGTTATTTCGGAAGGATTATTTACGCTTACAGACAAAATCAAAGATGCTTTTGATTTCAAAATTTACGTAGATGTAAGAAGCCATGTGCAAAAAGAAAGATTTTACGTAAGAGCCAAAGAAAGAGATTTAGGCGATTCTGCTGACGGAATTTATAAAAACGCATCACAAAAAGCAGAAATTTATATCAGACCTTGCAAAAATGAAGCAGATATTGTTTTGTCAGGTGAAGCTGTACGAGCTAGATACAAAGCATTTTTGAACAAACTAATCTGTATCGTTCAACAAGAAAACTTTAGAAATAAAGAAATTGCGTAATTATTATTTTATGCACTTGAAATTTTAGTAGCCTCGAGTATAAAGTTGTGATATACTTGAGGAGTGAATGCGGGCATAGTTCAGTGGTAGAATGTCTCCTTCCCAAGGAGAAGATCGCGAGTTCGAGTCTCGTTGCCCGCTAATAAAAATATGTTATAATACATTTATGATAAGTAATGTACAAAATTTGATAGAAATTTTAACTTCTGCAAGACTATCATCATATAAAAAAGACGGAACTGAAGACTTAGTATTATTAGATAATTATATTTATAATATAAAAGTTGCCGAATCTTTTTACCCTGCTTTATCTCTTTTAGAAATTACATTAAGAAATAAAATATGCTATGCAATTGAAACACTTATAAAAAAAGACTGGTTAATTAACGAATATCAAAACCAACAAATTTTAGGAGAAAAAGAATATCAAAAAGTTCAAGAAGCAGTTAATAATCTCACAAAACAAGGGAAAAAACTTACAAATGACAGACTTATTGCAGAAATGACATTTGGCTTTTGGATTCATTTATGCACCAAAACTTATAAACCTAAGTTTTGGGATAAAAAAGGATTTTTTGAACTGGTATTTCCAAATTATCAACCAAAATCTGAATTAAGACAAATAACAAAAATTCAAAATAATCTAAGAACTATCTTAAGATTGCGAAATAGAATTTTTCATCATGAAATAATTATAAATGGTAAAATCTCTCCAAATGAATATTATCAACTCATTTTAGATTTATTACACCTTATGTCTGATGATATATTACAGTTACTAAATCAAATTAGCCAGTTTCAAAGTATAGTAAAGCAAAAGCCCTAGGGACTCTGTTTAAAAACAGGACATACACCTAAGGCTATCCATTTATATTATAATATTAATTTATAAATTCCGCAAGCCTAATATAAATAATACTAAGCCTTTCCGAAAATAATAATTGGGATATCGTTATCTTGAGCATACTTTCTCAAAAATTGAGGAATTCTTTCATATGGCTTGTCATAAGCAAATACAGCTTGGATTTTTGGTCGAGATACTAACATTTCATTATATTGACGACCACCTGAACGCTTACGAGATTCCATTTCTTCAAAAACTTGTTTCAATACATCAGAAAAACTCTTATCGACTTTTTCAATATCAGTCAAAGACTTACAACCTTGAATTTTTTCAAGTAATCGAATATATTCATCATCACCAATTCCCATTTTCTTTTTAATTAAATCAGGAATGTAATCTCTATATCTTGAACGGTCAGATCTCCAAGCATTTCGTTCCAATCCTTTTGAATTTCTTTGACCATGGAATAAGTAATCGGATTTAAGAAGTTCTATTGATTTTTCGTATCCGGTTCCGAAATCTGAACAATAACCGGCGTGAATATCGTTTGTATTCACATCCAAGATGAAACCTTGTTTTCTAAATACTTTATAACTCTTTGTATCAATATAAGAAGTACTCAATAATGCTTCTGTATCAATAGTTGAGAAGGTATTGAATTTTGACATTTGATCTTCTCTATCTAGTGCATGCACAATGCCTCTCCAATTATCTTTTGTTGTACCGGAAGCAAAACCGTATGCACTTAAATCATCTGCGGCTTTATCCATATAGAGAACAGTATTTTTAATACCATCTGCAGATTTTGTTACTCCGCCTGTAAGTTTTGAGGCTTTTGGAATAGCCGTTTGAGGAAGGACAATTTGAGTTGAGTGGATACGTTTAATATATCCATCAACAAGTTCACTCATTTGTTCTAATGTTTTTCTGTGATGTTCAAAGAATGAACTATCTTTTTTAACAGCCTTCATATCAGCTTCACAAAGAATTTTTGCAAGTTCAAATGTATTTGTATGTCTTGAATCAAACGCAACATCTTGGGCGATTTGACGAACTTTTTCCGGAGTATTTTTAGGATTGTTCAATCTATCTAACCAGTTGTGAGATTTGATAAGTTCATAAATTTTCAATTGTTGTTCTTCCGGAAGATTCATCTTTTGAATTATGTAAAAGGCATCAAAAGCTGATTCCATAGGGTGAGCCAAATCACGCATACCTTCAGTTTTTGTAATATCGTGAAGTAAAGATGCTATAGATAAAATTTTCTTATCTTCTGTTGAAAGAGTTTGGAATTTCGGATTAGAAACAACACCTTGTAAAACTTTCAATGTATGCTTATCAAGAGTATAAGCATGAGTTCTGTGTTGAGCTTTACCAATCATTGGTCTAAGTTCAGGTAACCCTTGTAAAATGTCATTCAAATCTCGTTCAAAATCAGGACTTGCATTAGTTACTTTAATTGGGTTCTTTTCAGAAAATTCCACAACTAACGGTCTTATTTTTTCAACAACATTTTTAGTCTTTCTATCAGAAATTTCAGCTAACTTGTCGCCATTATTCAGATTGATTGGATAACCTTTCAATACCCCGTTTTCAATTTCAAAACCATAATAGTCCATTACTTTTCGTTGTTCTAACGGTTCCAAGTTTTTCATTGCATCAGTAACTTTTGCAACAAATTCAGAACGAGGAATTTTTAATTCCAACTTAACTTTATTGAAATCTACACCTTTAATAGATTTATCCAAATTATGCAAACCTTGGTCAAAGAAAGCCATTTGTTGAGGAGTTAAAGGTTTTGTGTTGATACCGATTGATTTAGCAAGTTTTGCTAACAATCCGCAGTATTCTTCTTGATTTTTAGGAAGTAACGGACACATGTCTGATGCCCCAAAACCAAAAGAATTAGCATTGTTTTTAACCAATTTTTCCATCAACTTTTTCTTTTCAACTTGGCTAAGTTCATTGATGTTGTTTTTGCCAACAAAATCTTCAAATCTTAAATATGTCAAAACATCATTATCACCTTTGAACTTCGCCAATGTTTCATCAGGAATTGAGTTGATTTTAGCAATTACCTCTGAAGGTTTAAATTCTTCAATAATAGTATTTAAAGTTCCGGGCTTAACATGTTCTAATGCTTTATCCTTTAATGAAGTATAAGCCTTAGTAAATTTTTTAATATCAAAATCTTTATCTTCTAACTTGTGAGAAAGACTGTAAAGATCAACTTTATCTCCCCAACCAGTTCCTAAAGAACCTTTTTTAAGAGATTTTATTAATATATACAAATCTTTTGAAGATAAATCAGGATTTCCCCTAATAATACTTATAGGCTCAAGAGATTCATACATTTTTCTACTTACATTATGTGCTTCATTAACTTTTTCACAAATAGCTATTATTCTTTGTGCATTTTTAGGATTATTTTCCAATATCTTAGGTACATCATAAGAGTTAATAGCACGGAAAGCATCCAGATTTTCATTATTCATTCTAACTATATATTTGACTAAAGTTTCAACATCTGCGGCTTTTGTCTTTGTAGTATCAATATTAGATAAAAAAGAGCCATATGAGATATCAAATTTACCCAATGGAGCTTTGATTTTATTTTCTAAGAAATTAGAACCAGTAACAATACGAAGAATTTGTCTAAATTCAGAATCTTTTTCAGCACGCTCAGCTAACTTAGAAGCTGCATCAGCAAAGGTATAAGGCTCAAGTGCTCTTTCTATTCCAGCTTTAGTTGTCAATAGATGACTGAATCCATAATTTAATGTTATCCCATCAACTCTTTTTGCAATATGAGCATCTAATTCGCTTAAAGTTGGCATTTTTGGCATTAAAGGTTCATGAGAAAATGGAGGTTTACTAAAATGGAATTTACCTCTTTTTATTGCTTTAGCAACCCCAAGACCAATTCCGGTCAAAGCTATAACCGCACCTGTAGTAGCGATAATTTGTGGAGTTTCCAGCTTAAATTTTTTCTTTTTCTTCTTTGGTTCATCAAGAGTTTTGACATCGCCATTTATTTCAACTGTATCAGGCTGAGCATCTTGTTTTAAAAGATTAGTTGCATTAGTATTATCTTCTTTTTTCTCATTATCAAGAGGTTTTATATTGGGATTAAAATTTCCAATGGACAAATTTGATTCAGTCATAGTTTTCCTTTATTTTTCCACCTATGTAATTATAAACAACTAAAAATTAAAAAAATTGCGTTTTTTAATAATAATTTACAAAGTTTTCTTCCAACAACACTATCCCGAACAGAACTCAAATGTCATCCTGAGCAAAGCGAAGGATATTTTGAGAATATCTTCCTCTCCTTGGGGAGAGGATTGAGGTGAGGGGTTAAGCTAAACGCATAGGTCAGAGATTCTTCGGGTAAATTTGTAATATTTTATTCTCATTTTCTCTACTTATCCCTCAGAATGACGACCTTGAATAGGGGTTCGGGGGCATTGCCCCTGATGACTCGAGACATTTAGTGAAATGTTGGGGTAGAAACCCCAACCTACATTATCATTTAAAATCCGAAAAATAAAAGCTGGATTCTTTCGGGCTAAAGCCCACAAAATGACGAATGTGTAAAGTCTTTTTCAAATTCTGTCATTGCGAGCGAAGGCGAAGCAATCCAGCTTA
>CALAWF010000201.1 GCA_937894665.1 uncultured bacterium
AGACTTTTGAATATTATTCATGCTAAAATCAAAGCATAATAATATTTACAAAGGGATATACAAATGTTTGACAGTTTAAGTGAAAAATTACAAAATATCATTGCAAAAACACACTCTCAAGAATTGACACAAGATAATATGCAAGATGCGTTGCGTGAAATCCGTCGTGCATTATTAGAAGCAGACGTTAACCTTAGAGTTGTTAAATCTTTCATTTCCTCAATCAAGGACAAAGCGGAAGGTGAAAATGTTTTGCAAGGTGTAAACCCATCACAGCAACTTGTCAAAATTGTACACGACGAACTTGTTGAAATATTAGGACATGAAGCAAAACCTCTTAATTTGTCCGGTCATCCGAGTTTGATTATGATGTTAGGTTTGCAAGGTTCAGGTAAAACAACATCATCTGCTAAACTTGCAGTTAAATTGAAAAAAGAAGGTAAAAACCCATTATTAGTAGCATGCGACGTATATAGACCTGCTGCGATTTCACAACTTCAAACCCTTGGTCAAGAAATCGGATGCGAAGTTTTTACAATCCCTGATTCTCAAGATGTTCAAAACATTGTACAAAAAGCTATTGAATATTCAAAAGAAAAAGGATTTAATGTTTTAATTCTTGATACCGCCGGACGTTTGCAAATTGATACTGACATGATGGCAGAGTTGTTAATTATTGATAGGGTATTTAATCCTCAAGAAAAACTTCTAGTCATCGATGCTATGACTGGTCAAGAAGCCGTTCATGTTGCAGAAAATTTTGATGCTCAAATCGGTTTAACCGGTTTAGTTTTAACAAAATTAGATGGTGATTCTCGAGGAGGTTCAGCACTCTCAGTTGTTCACTGCACAGGAAAACCTATCAAATTAACAGGTACTGGTGAAAAACTAAATGCTCTAGAAGATTTTTACCCAGAACGTATGGCAACAAGAATCCTCGGAATGGGGGATATAGTTTCACTTGTAGAACGTGCACAAGAAGTTTTCGATGAAAAAGAAGCTCTAAAAATACAAGAAAAAATGAGCAAAGCGGAGTTTTCGTTTAACGACTTTTTAAATATGCAAAAACAAATGAAAATGTTTGGCTCAATGGATCAAATCTTAGGAATGCTTCCAGGGGTAAATTTAAAACAATCTGATAGAGAAAAAATTTCTCACGCCAGCGAAAAAGAATTCAAAAAAATTGAAGTGTTTATCCAAAGTATGACTCCACAAGAACGTGATAACCCACAACTTATGAATACAAGCAGAAAAAAACGTATCGCAAAAGGTTGTGGAATGGATATGCACACAATAAATCAATATGTAAAACAGTTTGAACAAATGCGTCAAATGATGGGCGGAATGAACAAAATGAAAAAAATGTTTGGCGGTTTTGGCAAGAAAAATGAGAAAAAAGCAATGGTTCAAGCTATGAAAATGATGAGAAAATTCAAATAATACATTTTGAACAGTTATTAAAAAGCACCGGTTAGAAATCTAATCGGTGCTTTTAGTATTTTAATCTATCGCTTTTAATTATTCAACTTCGATAGCAGCAACTGGGCATGAATCAGCAGCTTCTTTAACTGCATCCATGTTATCAGCTACAGCAGCTTCGTTAACAACTGCTTTATCATCAATTGAGAATACAGCATCACAAATTGATTCACAAGCACCACAAGCGATACAACTATCATTAACTTTAACTGTCATTTTGTTTTTCTCCTTATTTTTTACATCCTGTAGATTTAAAAATCTACAACAAAATTATATAACAAACAATTAAAAATTTCTACAACAAAATTAAATCCAATCACGAATAAAACTTGCAATAGAATCAAAACCTTCAATTTCACCTAAGTTTCCTTGAGATGGAAGAGATTTTGAATACATCAAAAACGGAACCTTTTCTCTTGTGTGGTCTGTTCCCGGAACAGTCGGATCGCAACCATGATCAGCGGTAATTAGGAGTAAATCATACTCTTCCATTGCATCAATAATTGGTTTTAAGTACGTATCGATTTCTTCAATAGCTTTTCCATAACCTTTTGCATCGTTTCTATGTCCATATAGCATATCAGTATCAACAAGGTTAGTGAAAATTATTTCTTGGTTATTATATTTTTTACCTTTAATGTAAGCAATATCTTCTAGTGGAAGTTCATGCTTAACAGCTTTTAGAGTTAATTCCAAACCTTCTTTATTAGAACCAGTATGAATAGCATGAGTAATACCGGATTTAGAGAAAATATCTTCAATTTTACCGATACCAATAACTTTACCACCATTATCTTTAACTTCATTTAACAAAGTTGGAGCAATTGGTTCAATTGAATAATCTCTTCTATCTTTTGAAATTCTTGTTGGTTTTCCATCAATAATTTTATATGGTCTTGCAATTACTCTTGAAACATAGTAATTATCTTCTGTTAAAATTCGTCTTGCAATTCTACACCATTCATATAATGTTTCCAAAGGAATTAAATCAGTATCAACTGCAATTTGGAAAACGCTATCAGCAGAAGTGTAAACAATTGGGAATTTTGTAGCGTGATGTTCATCATTAAGTTCTGCTATAATAGCAGTACCACTTGCAGGATGATTTGCCAAAACTCCACCACATTTTGTTTCTTCTATAAATTTATCTATAAATTCTTGAGGAAAACCTTTTGGAAAAGTTGCAAAAGCTCTATCCAAAGTAATACCGGCAATCTCCCAATGACCGGTTGTTGTATCTTTTCCCTTAGATTTTTCAACAAGAGTTGCATAAGTTGCAGTCGGGTTTTCAACTTTTTTAATTCCCATAAAATCCTGCAAATTACCAAGACCCATTTTTTCTAAGTTTGGCACATTCAAACCATGATTAAATTCGCAAACATGTTTTAAAGTATTACAATTCGGAGTATCTCCAAAATCCTTGCAATCAGGCATTGCACCAATGCCCATAGAATCTATAACCATTATGATAGCTCTAATATCTGACATAATAATCTCCTTTTTCTTGTATTCTAGCATAAAATGCCTAAAATCAAACAACTCAAAATTCCTATAAAAAGAGGATACAAAACCATAAAACTTATTTTATCATTATGAAATCGGTTAGGATTAAATAATGAAAAAACTATTAATAATACTTGGAATTTTAGTTTGTATAAACTTGCTGATTATGACAATCAGCAAAGTATTTGCCGCAACTTTGATGTAAGTTAGGCTAATTTATTTTTTAGAATTACATTTATACAAAACTAAATTTCACCAAGGCTATCAATTTTGAATGTACAGCCAATTTCTTCTTGAGCAAGTACTGTAATATCATTGATATATAAAGATAGTAATGTGAAAAATATCTGTCTGTAATCCATTGGAACAATCAATTTTGGAGAATGAATATTTAATTTTTTAGCTTTCTTTTGAATTTTTACTGCTAATTTTTCAGCGACTTCTCCATCAATTTTAATCAATGAATCTTCTGTTTCATCACAACCTAGCACAATATCAGAATATGTTTTTTCTGAAAGTTCAAATGCACTAATGGTTTCACCATCCTCGTTTGTATATTTTCTACAAATTTGTCTGGCAAGTGAAAGTCTGATTTTATTCAAAATATCAGCCTTGCTGCCTTCTTCTGCAAAGTCATTAATTTTTTCAAAAATGTAGGTAATATTTTTGATTGAAACTTTTTCTTTTATCAAACTTGTCATAATATATTTCAAATCTGAATATGTCAACAAATCAGGAATAATATTTTCAATCAAGAAATCATTTTCTTTTTCGACAACTTCTAAATATTTATCAATATCATCATAATCAAGCAAATCATCAACATATTTGATAGCAACATATTCCAAGGCTTTTGAAATATATTCAGATGAAGTAATACCTTTTTGCCAAAAATCTTTTGTTTTGTCTTTTTCAACCCAAATAACCTTTCTTTCAGTTATTTCATCAATAGCATTGATTGAGTTTTTAATCTTATGTTCTGTATGAAGCTCATCAGCATAAAACATCAAATATCCAGGGCAAACACCCGCTCTAAAAACTTCCATTCCACGAATACGAATACTAAATTCACAAGAGTTTAGATTTTCGTCATCTTTAAACACAACTTTGGGAATAATATAACCAACTTCTTCAGTTAATTTTAATCTTGATTTAACAGTTTCAGCAATAAGTTCTTCGCCAGAATTATCTCTTTCAGAATCAACAAATCCCAAAAGTTCTTCACTCAAATAAATAGTCAACTTTTCTTCATGAAGTTTTGAATACATCAAATCAGGTGAAGTTGCTTTATTCAAATGAGCTTTTAAATCATCCAATTCTTTCAAACCGGCAGAAATTTTATCATTCAATTTGTTTCTTGAAACAGTTGCAGGAGCTTCATTATCTAATTCTGCTTTAATTTTATTTATTTTATCTTTTTGAGAGCGAATCTTAGATTGAATTTCAAGGCATTTTTCATATTCGGTCAATTTGGGAGAAAGCATTTTTTCCATTTGACTCTTGAAATCTGAAATATTAATTATGTCGCTATCAGAATTGTTTTCAGGCTTAGCAGGACGCATAAAAATACAATTCATCTGAGGGGTTTCCTCATCTCCTGATTCATGCATACTGTATAAATCCCAACCATTCATTGACATTTCGTTGAGCAAATTTTGTAAATCCTGAGCATTTTCTGTTGAACATGTTTTTATCACATATTCCATTCTATTTTTACCGAACATAAAATCTATCCTTTTATTAATATTTTAATCGCTTCAATAGCTGTTTTAATCGCTTTTTCTGTATCGTGTACAACCGGATTTTCAAGTCCCTGTTTTTCTCTTTCTTGGTTTGCAACAACTAAAAATACAGAACCAACTTTAACTTTTAAGAAACTTGCAACTACGAATAAGGCAGCAGATTCCATTTCA
>CALAWF010000202.1 GCA_937894665.1 uncultured bacterium
GGTAGTGCATAAACCCAACATAATCAGGATTACCAACTTCTTGATAATTCTTCCAAACCCAATATTGTGCGGACAACTCATTGTAACGAGGATTGTCTTTCGAAATGTTATCTCCGGTATTATCGCCAATCATCCCCTCAAACTCTTCCTCTGCAATATCACGACCGGTCTGAATCGGTTCAAGAATTTCAGACTTGATAATCGGGTGCTTGTCTTTGTATGATATGAATATTTTAATACTTGTCATTATTTACATTCCTCAGCTAATCTGATTAAATTTTTTAACCTATATTTCTTCTCAATATAATGTTCTCTTGTTTTTCCAAATGTTAAATTCCTTAACAGCTTACATTTCCAATAATTTATACAATTGAAACTATATTTATTCACAGCTCTAAATTTTAAATTTGTTAATAAATTATTTTGGTTTAATTGTTCATTTATAGAATGATTTATCATATTTTTTATAATCAATTCATAATATGGTGTTTTTCTAGCAACCGACCACCACTCAGAAGCATATAGTTCATCTGGATAAAACCACGGTTTTTCTCTATCTGCAAAATGAATAATTTTGGGATTTTTAACAGCCAAATACTTTGTTCTGATATATTCAGACATATTTTTAATATAATCAGCTTTTTTCATATGTTTTTGCAATGGAGGATAATTCCATTCATTTTCTAACCAATAAACATCACCATTAAATAATTCATTCATTGCATCCTGATCAACAATATCATAATCAAAATTTGTTACCATCTTTAAAAGTTCTTCAGAATAATGATTTTTAACAAATTTTGAAATATTTAATATCATGACTCCAGCCTGAAAATACTTATCTATATTCTTTAGCCCCAATCGCTCCTTCATATATTTTTTTACTTTTTTCCCATATATCCCAACTAAAGCAGACATCAGGCATTCTTCGGTAGCTCCAATACTATTACTCCCAATATCAATATTGAATAAATTAGCAACATCTTCTTTAATAAGTAAATCACAATCCAAAAATAAAATTTTTGGATAAGCAGACATCATTTGAGGAATTATTAAGCGAAAATACGTTTCAATTGAAACATGACCTGGAGTATATAATTGTAAATTTGAAAATATTTTAGAAACATCAACAAAGCGAATACTAAAATTATTTTCATCATAATTCTTTAGCATATTAGCTAAAAGTTCTTTATTATTATCTGTAATATCTTTATTGAATATTACAAACTCATAATGATAATTATTACTAGCACAATCCATAATACTTTGAATTGTAACCGCCAAATATGGAACAAAAAAATCCGAAGATGCAAATGCAATTGGTATGACCGGATTGTTTTTATTTATAGACATTACTTATTCCTTTCTAAAGTTATATTTTAAAACTCAATACCTAATACTTCCTCCCAAAAATCGGAACTTTCTAAAGAAAACTCAACTTCCAAATTATTTTCCACATATTCTGTAATATCATAATTGGTCAAACAATTATCTATATATGACTTAAAGTTATTAATCGCATTTAATAACTTTTGTATTTTAGGAGCTTCTTTATTAAAAAACACCTGACCTCCATCAAAAATTAAATAATTTTTTTTAATAGCCTCATCTAACCCTTGATACTGTTTTACATACTTATATGAGATAGCATCAGGTCCTTCTTTTAAATATATAAAGCAAGCATAAACTATTGCTTTTGAAAAATGATTTAAAACTTTTTGAAAATTTTTACATTCTTCTTGAAACATTTCTACCGATGAATTTTTAGCTATAGTTGCTATTGGACTTTCATTATTTTGTGGATGTTGCAATTGAAAGTTAATATCATTCACTCTCTCGATTTCTTTTTGTAAGTACTTATTTTCTTTTTTCAATAATTCATTTTCATTTTTTTGTTCTTTTAATTTTTTAAACTCAACTTTTTCTGGTTCTTGTTGTTTCTCAAGCAATACTGAAACATTTCCGATAAATTGTTTCACTTCGGCTGACCAATTAGATAAATTTATATTACAACTATCTAAATGTCTTATTTTTTCACCAAGTTTATTTAAATCATCGTCATTATTAATTGTAATACCACTATTATTTCTTAATAATGCGGTTGTGCCATCAAATGAAACTCCTTTGAGCAATATAGGAACAACTTCGATATTCATAGCCCAACTTACACCCAATTCAATCATTGAAAAATTACTATTTAGGTAATTTTGAGAAAATAGTGCAAATGTAACTTTAGTATCATCACCTAACTGCTCTTTTATATACTTAACAAAATCTTCTCCACAAGGTATATCGTTACCAGGTTTTGAAGAACAAAAGAAATCCCTCCTCTTTAAATCCGCACCGGTTACCAAAAAATTAATAAAAGAATTTGCTATTTCTTTATCATTTGCTGAATGACTTATAAAATATTTTGCCATTATTTTACCCCTTTCGCACATTTCATGCCATCGGCAAAGGCTTGGAATGTCCACATGTATTCCCATTTGCCGAATCTGCCAATACTTTCTATTCCCTGAGATTGCAAATAATCAAGCACAATTTGTCGGTTTGTATAAATCGCCTTGTCAAAGGTTACATTTGCATATTTTTCAAATCGAATGTCTTTAACTACAATTTCATCCTCCGTGAACAAGCCCATTTTTGAAAGTTTTTCGATTGTATTTTTCAAAACAATTTCAGGTTCAGGAATATCAGCCTTGCAATCAAAAAATACTTCCGCCTGCAAAGAGCTACACCCTTCCGGCACATTATCAGGAGATTTCATGCTAGGCGAATAAACTCGAGAAGACAAAATATCTTCATCATAGATATAAAACCACAAGTATTTTGCAATATCAGGACGTTTAAAGCCTAACGAAATCATATATCCGCAAGTGTTGTGCAACCTCTCACCCGCTTTTACAACTTCGCTTGGAATTCCATCAATCATTTTGACAATTTCCGGTAGCGGAAGAGATGAAATAAGTCTTGTATAAGTCGTTGAAGTTCCGTCCTTAAAAGTTACAACCTTATTTTTAGGATCTATTTTCACAACTTCTTTATTAAATCTTATATCCAATCCTTTTCTACAATCATCCAAAATAGAGCGAAATCCGCCTTTTTTAGGGTATCTCATGTATTTTGTGTAGTAGAAATTTTTATCTTGAATTTCAAATGCTCCACGCAAAACTTCATCCAAATCCGGAGAGTGCATACGATTGCCAACCCATTTTGTTTCAAGTTCTTTAGGTTCTAAACCCCAATATTTCCTTGTGTATTTGAATGGAAAATTTTCTGCAAAATAATCTCCAAACTGAACTCTCAGCCACTCTTCATAATCAGAAATCTGTTCAACAGGTTTTTCTTTACGGTTGATAAATCCTTTGATAATTTGGACTTTATCCTCTGTTGGTAGTGGTGCAAGGTTGTTTTGTGCAGGGTGTTTTAGCCAATAACCTTTATAGTAGTTGGTCGAAATTGACGGATGGTCATATAAAGGGGAAGATTTTTCAAAAATCCCTTTGATATATGGATCATCTGTGAAAGTAAAATGCACAAATCTATCAAAACGAAATCCGTCTATTGTGAAATTTCCACACAATCCGCCCCAATCGTTATCTTTTTCGTAAATAACTATAGGTTCACCGGCTTTTTCCAAATGATACCCTGCGGAGATTCCAGATATTCCACTACCTAAAATTATTGTTCCCATAAGTATCCTTTATTCATGTGTGCTTGGATTTGTTTTTCACAATATTCAAACATATCATCATTATGTAGAGCTTCTTTGTACCAATCTACGGTAAATTCAATCGCTTCATAGAAAGATAACATAGCCTTCCAGTTCAACATCCTGTATGCTTTTGTTACATCAAGGCTAAGCAATGTATTTTCGTGTACCATTTCTCCACCTGATTTATCTACAACATTTCCTTTGCCGTAGTATTTAACTAAGTATTCCACTACATCCCAAACCGTTTTATTACATTCAATAGGTGGTCCAAAGTTAAATCCTTCTGAGTATTTTACAGGTTCTTCAATAAGTTTTTGACCAACTCTTAAATACCCGCTCAATGGTTCCAATACGTGTTCCCATGGTCTGGTTGCTTTTGGTGAACGGATTTCAATATCTTTGCCTTCTTCAATAAATCTTATACAATCCGGCACAAGTCTATTATCTGACCAATCACCACCACCGATTACGTTTCCTGCTCTAACTGATGCAATTGCTTTTCCATGTTTTGCGTAATCTTTTGGATTGAAATAAGAATTTCTATAAGAAGAAATCATAAGCTCAGCACAACCTTTAGATGAGGAATATGGGTCATAACCTCCCATTCTGTCTGTTTCTTTGTAGCCCCAAATTTGTTCGACATTTTCATAACATTTGTCAGATGTAATCATTACAACCGTTTTTATGCAATCAAATTTTCTTACAGCTTCTAATACATTTAAAGAACCAATTACGTTTGTTTCATAAGTATATTTTGGATTGTCATACGCTGTTCTAACAAGTGCTTGAGCTGCCAAGTGAAAAACTATTTCAGGTTGATATTTTGCAATTGTTTCTTCTAATTTTGCACTATCTCTTACATCCCCTTTAACATCTGCAAACAAATGTTTCTCCAAATGAGAGGCTTTATAATTTCCTCTTTGTGAATATGGTTCAAGAGCATAACCTACAACTTTTGCACCAAGCATAGTCAACCAAATTGACAACCAACTTCCTTTAAATCCTGTATGACCTGTTACAAGGACAGTTTTACCCTTATATACGTTGTTATAATTTGACATTTATCTTTCTCCTTATTTATTATTATTTTCTTTCCACCAGTTAATAGTTTGTTGTAAGCCTTCATCTAAAGTGTATTTAGGGCTCCAGCCAATAGATTTTAGTTTGTCATTATTTCCGACAACAACCTCATCCCCAAAGGCTGCAGGAATAGCTCCCCACAAAATATTTCCCTTAAAGCTAGTTAATTCTGCGATTTTATTTACAATGTATCGAAGTTGAACAGGCTTACCGGAACAAATATTTACTGCCCCTTGAATATCACTTTCAAAAACTTCAACAATTCCTCTTGCAGTATCTTCAACATGCAAGTAATCTTGGAATTTTAAACAATCCGAAACCTTTACATCTTCACCTTTAAGGCAAGAATTAATTACACTTGGCATAAGCCTTTGAGGTTTTTCATTCGGACCATAAAGATTAAAAATCCTTGGCCACTTAAATTTCATATCGTGCTGTTTACAGAATGTTTTAGCAATTTTATAAACACTGTTTTTACTTTCTCCATACAAAGTTCCTGGACTTGTTGGAGTTTCATCTTCCAATAAGTAACCAAATTTGTATTCATATTCAGAAATTGTTCCGGCACCAACAAATGTTTTTCCGCCGTATTTTTGAAAACTTGTTAAAAGATTTAGGGTTGCAATTGTCCAATCTATATTTTGGTCTGCAATATGGCACCCTTTGCCAACATACCAAGCTAGGTGGATTAAGTTTTCAAAATGATGTTCTGATAAAAATTTATCGACAGCATTTGAATCCATTAAATTCATTTCATATTGCACAAGTCCTTTTTGTTCAGGTGCAAATGGAGGAAAAACTAAGGAATGAACTTCATAGCCTCTTTTGATGAGTTCAGCTACAACATTTCGACCGATAAAACCTGTTCCTCCGGTTATTAAAACCTTTTTTGTCATAATCTACACCCTTCCTGCCATACTTACAAACGCATTTTGTTTATCCCAAACTTTCCAAGGGGCATTACCTGATGTCCACATTTCATCCAATTCGATTTTATCTTTCAATGTATCCATCGGACGCCAAAAACCGCTATGTTTATATGCCATAAGTTGTCCAGCGTTTGCAATCGCTTCTAGTGGACGTCTTTCAAAAATTTCTTTTGGATTATTTGCTTCAATAAAATCAAAAACTTCAGGCTGACAAACAAAAAATCCGCCATTTATCCATGCACCATCGCCTTTTGGTTTTTCTTTGAATGAAGTAATTTGATTATCTTCTGTAATATTTAATGCTCCAAATCTTCCTGAAGGCTGAACAGATGTCATTGTCATAAGTTTGCCTGATTTTTTGTGAAATTCAACCAAGTCAGCAATATTTACATCTGAAACTCCATCACCATAAGTCAACAAGAACGGTTCATTCCCAACATAATCCTGAGCTTTTTTAATTCTTCCACCTGTCATTGTATCTTGACCTGTATAAAGCATTGTTACTTTCCAAGGTTCGGTACGCATTTTGTGAAGATCGATATTGTTTGTTTTAAGGTCAACAGTTACATCTGAATATCTTTGGTAGTAATGAACAAAGTAATCCTTAATAATATGAGATTTATATCCTGTCAAAACGACAAAATCATTATATCCATAGTGAGAATATATCTTCATTATGTGCCACAAAATCGGATAACCGCCAATTTCTACCATTGGTTTTGGTTTTGTGCCTGTTTCTTCGCCCAAGCGAGTACCCAGACCTCCTGCAAGTATCAATACTTTTGTCATAATTGCTTTTCTCCTTATAAACTAAACTCTGATTGAAATCTTGAACTCAAATCCATATCTACATCGATAAATTTCAAAGTTTCTTCTACATTTGTTTGATTAAACATCCATTGCAAAAATGTTAAATCTCCATATTGTTTGTAATAGTGATAACCAAATGTTTTTCGCCATGATGTT
>CALAWF010000203.1 GCA_937894665.1 uncultured bacterium
AAAAAATCTGATAATTCGTTAGAAAACGAATTATTTAAAAGTGTATATGATAAAACCCCTGATTATATTAAAAATTTGAATCTCATGGATTTTAATAACAAAGGTGAATTTTCATTCATCCTGAAAAAAGAACATTTAAAACCATATGATGAACAATCTAATCCCGAAGGTCTAGGGTTAGAGGATTGGTTTGCCGGTTATGCAAAAGAAGCGAAAGTTTCAACTGCAGGTATTCGAGGTCCTCAAAATATTTTGAATCCACAAGATACAAGATTTCCTATCAATTTAGTTGGTATTGTTCTTGCAACATTGGCTAAAGCTCTTGTTGCTAAAGAAAAATATCCAAATAAAAGAATTGTTAAAGTTGCCGGTTGTGAAGTTCGTTATAATTCTCAATTATTTTTAGATGCAATTACTCGAATTCAGGCGGCTCAAGGCATTGAAACCTTAGTTCCTGCGGGCAAAAAAACTATTCCGATTTGGTTAGCTTCATTTTTAGCTTTTAAATTGGATTTATTGGGCGGAGAATATATTACTTCCAGTCATGGTATTTCAGTTAAAAATGCTACAAAAGATTTGAACTGCCAAGGTAGTCAATATTTACCGGAAGAGTCAATGGAATTTGTTAATAAAATTCAATCTATTTTTGATGAAGTTAACACAAAAGGTTCTTATGAAATTAAAATTTCAGCTTCAGATAATCCATTAATTAATGAGGAAGTTCTAAAACTTGTAGATGACGGTGTTGACTTATACGTTGAATATTTGAAATCCGGTGTTGCTCAAGATGTAAATTTAGACTTAATCAAAAAATTAAATTCAAAAATTGTTATTGAAAACGTTGGAGGTTCTGCTTATAGAACTTTATCAAGAGTTTTGAAAAAATTAAATATTTCTGAAAAATTTGATTGGTTTGATATTGAAGAAGATTCATTCTTTCATTCAATTGGTAAATATGATGTTACTCCAAAAGGTGAAAAAGCGTTTTATGATTATTCAGTTGATGCAACCGTTATAGCTAAGAAGCCAGATGGTACAAAATTCTTCCCCGTAATAGATACAATGCACTATTCCGAAAGATTAAAAAGTTATCCTATTGGAACTGTTGTTCTAATTACAGATCCGGATCATGACAGATTGACGATTACACAAACCGAATCTGTTGATAGAATTTCTGAATTAGATAAATTAGGTATTGATTATATTCGATTGAATAATGATACTGTCTTGACTGTATTTAGTGCAAATCAAGCCTTTTTGATGCTTATGGATTTTTGGTCAAAACAATTAAAATCAAAAGGTTTATGGAATAATCATCCTCGATTTATGATAAAAACAACAGCTTCTGCTCTTTCTTGGGATGAATGGGCAAAAAATAATGGAGTTAAAGTTGTAAATGTTCCTGTTGGCTTTAAAGAAATTGCTAACATCATGAAAAAAGTTGAATTAAAATTGAAAAACAATCCAAATGATTCTGTAATTGTTGATGATGTTTTTGGAAATTCCATAGATTTGGGTGTAAATCCTAGATTACTTTTCGGAGGCGAAGAGTCTGGTGGAATGATTATGGGAACAGAGGAACTTATTCAATCTCAGCATGGAAGATGTGCAGTCGCAATGAGAGAAAAAAGTGCAACAGAGGCTATTATTGTCGCTTCTTCTTTAGTTTCCAAAATTGAAGAAGAAGGAATTTCTTTATCTCAATATTTATCAAATGTATTTGAATCAAATAACATTATAGGAAGATTTGATACAAGGGTTGATATTGCATATTATAATGAATCTGAACCTGATATTAACAAACTTAAAGAGGCGAAAATTGCCGGAGAAGCCTTGAGAACTAAAAATGATATGTTCTATTTGTCTTTAGCAATTGCACTAAGAGAAAATAAAATTTCATTAGAAGATATAAAAAATGTTCTTAATGATAAGTTTTCTTCTGAAAATTTGAATTTTGATAATTTAAAATCCGTTAAATTTGTCGGGGATGGTACATATTTAGAATTTGATGATAAATATATTGAAATTCGACCATCTGGTACAGATGCAAAAACTAAGGCATATGGTGGAGGTCTAAATAAGGATGATATTGAAAAATATGCGTCAATTTTAGGTAACTATTCCGGTGATAGAACTTCTGCTCATATTGCAATTATTCCTCAGGAATATTATGAAAAATCTAAGGATATTGCTATGGATTATTATTTGAAATTTGTTGATAAAGATGCAAATAATGAACCATTTGAAATTCCTGAATATGATTTTTAAATGAATAGGGGTAGATATTTATATTTACCCCTGTTTATTATATAATTATTTCAAAATAGTAAAAGTAATATGAGGTTAGTATGTTAAGAGATTATTTTTTGAATAAAGTTGAAAATGCAATTGAAAAAGCAATTACCGCAAATAAGTTAGGACAAATGACAGAATATACAAAAGGATCATTATCTGTAGAAAAGCCTAAAAATTCAGATTTTGGTGATTTTGCAATAAATGTTTCCTCTTTGGCTCGTTCTGCTAGGATTGCTCCTCCAATGATAGCTAATGCAATTGTTGAATTTATCGATAAAGAAGATTCAGATTATTCTGTTATCGGTGGTTTTATCAATTTTAAGGCTGGTGATTCTTTACTTGTTAACCTTGTAGATGAAGTTTTTTCAAAGAAAAATAATTTTGGTAAACCGGATAAAAGAAAAAATTATTTTGGAATATATTTCTGCTAATCCAACCGGTCCATTCCACATTGGACATGGGCGTTGGGCTGCAATGGGAAGTGCTTTGGCAAATCTTTTAAAATTCTATGGTCATGATGTGTATCAAGAATTTTATATCAATGATGCCGGTTCTCAAATTCAAAAACTCGGACGTTCTTTAGTTATTCGTGTAAAACAAGAACTAGGATTGGATGTTGATTTCCCAGAGGATGAAATTGAACGTAAAAATTACTACCCTGGAGATTATTTAGTACCGGTTGCTAAAAAGTTTATTGAAGATAAAAAGGACGAGTTATCTTCTGTCGGTAAAGATGCAGATAAAATTGATTTACAAGTTTATTGTGATTTTGCAAAAGAGTATGAAGAAAAAGTTCAACGAGATTTATTAGATAACTTTAGAGTTAAATTTGATAACTTCTATTCCGAATTAACTCTTCACAGATCCGGAAAAGTTGATGAATGTGTCCAAAAACTTCGTGATAGCGGTAAAATTTATGAAAAAGAAGGAGCCGTTTGGTTTAAGTCTTCTGATTATGGCGATGACCAAGATAGAGTTATTAAAAAGGCTGATGGTTCAAATACATATTTGACTGCAGATATTGCTTACCATGTTGATAAATTAGAACGTGGGTTTGATAGAATGATTAATATCTGGGGTGCGGATCACCACGGTTATGTAGCAAGAGTTAAGGCTTCAATTGAAGCACTAGGTTATAATCCTAATAAGTTAGAAGTTTTGTTAGGTCAACTTGTTAATCTTGTAATTAACGGAAATGAAGTTCGTATGGGTAAACGTAAGAATATGGTTACTCTTGAAGATTTAATTGATGAAGTTGGTGTTGATGCCACTCGTTTCTGGATGGCAATGAGAAATATTGATACAACTTTGGATTTTGATATTGAACTAGCGAAAACAAATTCTGATGAAAACCCTGTATTTTATGTACAATATGCTCATGCCAGAGCTTGTTCTATTATAAGAAATGCAACAAATGATAGAGTTGATACAGAATCAGGAAAAACTATTCCGGCTGTTATTTCTAAAGATGATTTCGAAAAACTTACATCTAATTTTGATAAAAACTTGATGTCATTGACAATGAAAGAAGCTAGAAAATTAATTTTGAAACTGGAAGAGTTTAAATCATTAATTGTTTCTTCTTCTCAAACACGACAAGTTTATACTATTTGCCGTTATGTTCAAGAGTTGGCATCTGAGTTCCATTCATTCTATAATTCAACTCGTGTTATTACAGATGATGTTGAACTAACAAAAGCTAGATTGGCTTTAGTGTGGGCGTTTAAAACCGTTTTATCTAACGCTTTAGATATTTTGGCTGTTTCTGCTCCGGAAAGAATGTAAGATTTTAAATTAAATATTCAACTTCAATAAACAGGAAGAGTTATTTACAAAATTCTTCCTGTTTATCTATTTTACCGTTGAAATTGTTATCTACTCCATCAGAGCATGAACCGATAGATTCTTTGCTTTCAGGTTTTGGATTATATTTTAAGTATTTATTAGGTATCATTGCCCAAAGATATTTGAAAAATTCTTGATAACTTTGTGCTAATTCCCCGTTTTCAATGATTAAAAGATTTTCATCATTTTTATTTTCTCCGCTATTTGAAAAGTTCATTGAGCCTAAAATGATATATTTCCCATCTATAATCATTGTTTTTGAATGGAGTTTTCCCGCATAGTTTTCAACCTTTAATGGAATTCCACTTTTTCTAAGAATTTGGAGTTTGCTATTCTTTATGTAAATATTGTTGGCATCGATGATGATTTTAACATCAACACCCCTATTATGGGCTTTGATTAGTTCATTTGCAATTTCTGAATGTGTAATTAGAAAAGCTGGAATATATACTGATTTGGAGGAATCCTTTATGATTTCTATAATTCTATTGCTAGATTTGTCTTGTGGAGAAAAATATACTTCTACAATGCTATTTCCTAATTGAAATCTATTAGATGTGTCATGTCTTGTTTTGGTTTTGTGAAAATAACCTTCAAGCATTTGTTCAAATTCTTCTTTGTAGAGGTTTGCTATTTCCTTTGACTGGATTACCGCAACATCATTTTGATCATATCCGGATAGTCCATTTTTAGAAAAATTCATTGAACCAGTGTAAACAGTTTTATTGTCAAAAATTATAAACTTGTTGTGCATAAGATAATTACTATTTGTAATAGATTCACATCTGTCTGATTTTGAAACTTCTGCAATATTTTTTATTATGTTGTTTGCGGAGTAATATGTTTTGTCTGTGTTGTAATTTTCATCATAAACGAATCTTATTTTAACGCCTCTATTCTTTGCATTTTGAAGTGCATTTGAAACTTTTGGCACATCTTCATATCCGAAAATTGCAATATCTATACTTTCTTTTGAGTTATCTACTAATTTTACAAACTCTTTGCATACTGTTGATGAGCAAGTATTATCTGGTTTTAATTTGTGTGTGAAATCAGTAAAATATATTGCAATACCTCCTTGAGTATAGGTTAGTGGTGGAGGTGTTATATTAGGAATATTGAATATATCATAATCTTTTTTAAGTTTAAATGCTTTTTTCTTCTTTAGCTTTCTCTTGTGGCAAAAGTTACAAGGTTTTGCGGTTTTGGGTAGTTGTTTCTCAGGAAGTATTATTGCATCGTGTGCAAGTTTTCCATATTTACAATCCAAAGTATGATATTTGTTTGAATGATGGTTTAAGATAACAAGGTGTAATTTCTTCGCTTGTTGTATTTTCTTGACAAAGTTTGTGTTATTCCCGATTTTGTTTTCAGATAGTCCAAATCCACTATTTAATAAAACACTTTTGTAATCAATATTATTAATTCTCACATCTGCATATTTGCATTCATTGGTAACTTTAGGGGTTATTTTAAATGAAACTTTTTTATGCAATAAGTTATTTGTTGCAAATTCTTGGGCTAAAAAACCCAGCCCGATAAAATCTGTATTTGATAAGTTATATTGTTTAGAATATTTTTGATAAAATTCTTCGTTTGGTTCAAGAGAAAAACTTTCAATCCCATTAATGCAAAATATTTCTTCATTTGAAATATTTTTGTTCTTATCAATATCAATCCCAATTTTGGTTGGGGAGTAAACCTCAAGGACTTCTTTGGTCTTTTCTGTTTCTGCAATAAAGAATAAAAAGACTGCTAATATTCCAATAAGAAAAATTGTTGTAATTAGATTTTTCATTATTCAAGATTCTTATAGTTTGTAAGCTCAAAACCAAGCCTATTTATTGAGTCTTCAAGTGTTTTATTTTGTGTGATTGAATATTCTTTTGTGTGGCTATTTTTAGTTGCATCGTCATATTTACAAGGGTGAATTAGTGCTTCTACAATACTTTCTTCTTCGATTGCTTCAAGCCCATATTTAATTGCATCTGAATCCATCATGCCGGTATAGCCGACACCTATAATAAAATCATTTGTTTTTAGTCCATATTCATTCAAAACTTTTCTATTTCTTAGTGTAAAATATTGCAACAGTGCAATTTTTATCAAATTTAGCGGATAGTTGAAATTTAGGTGTTTAATAAGTTTTGGAATAAAATATAACTCTTCAAATTGTGTTCTTACATATTTTATATTGTATTCTTTTGCTAATTTACAAGTTATTTTAAAGATTTCCGGTATTGCATGGGTATGGACATGAGAATCTAAGTGATCAATTTCAACATCATTTTCTTTAATTTTTTTAATTTGTGCTTTGAACTCATTTTCAATTTGTTCAAGAAGTTCCCATTTATTCTGGTTAAGTATTAAATATCCATAGCCGATATTAAAATTCCCTTCTTCATCCGTTAGAAGTGGACAATCTGTAAGAGCTTTACCTTCCATTATATTTAAGTGAGCCGCAATGCCAAGATTTGGACAATCTGGCAATATATTATGAACTGCACTCTCAAATGCTTCTCCATTTGCACAAAGACTTGCACTCGTTAGAAAACCATTGTTATAACCTTCTAATACAGCTTGATTGTGGTATTTAGAAAGTCCAAAATCATCTGCGTTTAATATAAATTTTTTGCTTATCATTCAAATATCCTTGCATATTAGCCACTATAATAATATAATCATGATATTAGAAAGAGAGAACAAATGCAAATACCTAAATTAGCTGTAATAATACCATGTTATAACGAAGAATTATGTATCGAAAAAACTTGTAGAAGGTTATTAGAGGTTCTTCAAATGTTAGTCGAAAAAGGAAAAATTTCTTCCGACAGTTATATTTATTGTGTAGATGATGGTTCTAAAGATTTTACTTGGGGCATAATTGAGCGTTTGCATTCTGAAAATTCTCTTGTAAAGGGTGCAACTTTTGTCAGAAATTATGGAAATCAAAAGGCCTTGATAGCCGGACTTGAAGGTGTTAGGGAATTAGGTTGTGATTGTGCAGTGTCAATTGATGCAGACTTACAACAGGACGAATTAGCTATTGAAAAATTTATTGATGAATTTCAAAATGGTTACGATATTGTTTTAGGGGTTAGAAATAACCGTAAAACGGATAATTTCTTCAAAAAAACTACGGCTATAATGTTTTATAAGTTGATGAATATTTTAGGTTCAAAAATTGAAATGAACCATTCCGATTATAGATTAGTAAGTAAAAAAGCTCTTGATATGATGGAGCTGTACCATGAGAAATCTTTATTTTTAAGAGGCTTTTTTCATGAGTTAGGTCTAAAGACTACAACTGTTAAATTCGATGTAAAACCACGATTTGCCGGACAATCGAAGTTTAATTTTATATCTTTGATGGGTTTAGCATTGAATGGCATAACTTCATTCAGTATTGTTCCATTGAGAATTATTTACGGTTTAGGCTTTATAATGGCTTTATTTGGTTTTTTGATGGGATTAGAAACAGTTCTTGAAAAGATTTTTTTCAATGATTCTCCAAATGGTGTTGCAACAATGATTATATTGCTGTGTTTCTTTGGTGGTCTTCAAATATTCTGTCTTGGTGTAATTGGGGAATATGTAGGGCAGGTTTATAGAGAAGTTAAAGCGAGACCAAGATATATCGTCGATAAAAAGTTGCTATAATTATTGTTTGTTTATGTGAAATAACTCATCAATTGTTACATTAAGGGCTTTTGCAATATTTGCAACAACAAGAATTGTAGGGCATACTTTGGCATTTTCGATTCTGTATAAATGCTGAGGTGTAATATCGGCTTGTTCTGCTAAATATTCTTGAGAGAAATGTCGTCTGGCTCTTTCTACTCGAATATTTTCAGCAAGTTTTTTTAATAATTTTTCTTTATCAAACATTCTTGTATTGTAACGTCTTTGACAAAATATTATTACGTCATATAATTTAAAATATGAACATATATGTTTATATTTTAAAATTTTAATTAGGGAATGAATAGAGTATGGAAAAGACAAAACAATTAGATTATATTACATATTTCCGTGGTATTGCGATATTTATTATTGTTGCAATGCACACAATGTGTTGGGGGCGTCCAGATGCTCCAATTAGTTTGACAAATTGGTATATTTTAAATGGTGGAACTTTTTTATTTGTTTTTATTGCAGGTTTTCTTTTTCAATATTTATCTAACAAATTTGAGTGGAAAACTTATTATAAGAAAAAATTGAAAAATGTATTTGTTCCGTATTTTGTAATTTTAACTCCAGTTGTATTCTGGGTAACTTTTATTAGTCATAATCAATCTTTGCCTTTCGCAAATATTCCAAAATATTTACAACTTCCTTCATATTATATTTTTGGATTTCTTTTAAATCCTCCAGTCTGGTTTATGGGTATGATATTCTTTGTCTTTTTGATTTCTCCCCTATTACTAAAAATTCGTAAAAATAAGGTTTTATGGTACGGTCTTTTGTTATTTTCTATTTTATATACCGTACTAACTCCAAGATTTGGCTATCCTTTAATGTATAGTCATGAAGTTTCTTTGTTGACCAAATATCATATTGGTTTTGTTTTTTATGTAAAACACGCTTTAATATTTTTATCTTCATATATAATGGGTATGTTTTTATGTGAATATATTGAAGCTCATAAAGAAGCTACAAAAACTATTGCAAGAGTTTCTTTGTTTTTTCTTCAATTATACTGCTTTCTTTGTATTTGCTATTTGTATATAGACTTCATTCCGCAGCTTCAGAGTGGAATATTGTCAGATTATTAGAAATAGTCTTTTTCTTATCTTTGCTTATATTAGCAGAAGAAAATATTAAAAAGATTTCATTGTTAGATAGGACCTTACGGTTGTTGGCATCTTATTCTTTTGGAATCTTTTTTATACATAATTATTTTATTTTTTTACTCGCAATGCATTGTGCTTATGGTTATAAACCATGGCTTATGGATTTTGCTCATAGTACATTGAGATCATTTTTATATTCTATCAGTTTATTTACTTTTTCATTGTCTTTAAGTATAGTTACAATTTGGATTGTAGTAAAATTTTTAACCAAATTAGGGATTAAAGATACTAGAATATTTATCGGGGTAAGTAGTACAAATAAAAACTGTCTATCGAAAATTAGAGAAGAACTAGCCTCTAATACTTTCTCCTTCAATAATTAAAACACCCGTAAGGTCAATCTTAGTGCTGCTATGTTTCCATCCTGACACGGTTCGAAAGCTTACGCCATCTTAACCATTGCTATCAACGATTATACTAGATTTTAATCCGTCTATAAAGTCCTCACAACAGACTCTGCACCCCGCATAGGCTTCGGGTCGAGGGTTCGCAACACCCCGTGGAACACGGCTTGTTATTATATTATCATAAACATACAGATTTTGTTATTTAGGTAAATTTTTGAAATAATTTGTGTCTTTTATTGCATCTAATGTGCAACCGTAGCCATTTACATCTGAGGATGAAGTTTTGCTACATAATCCATATGGATTCCATTCTTTAATTTTTTTAGTTGGGGTTAATTCTCCGTTATCTTCAATTTTAAATACAAATAAATCATGTCCTAATCTATTCGGTTTGTTTTTATAGCCATTGATGTCTATTCCTATTAAATAATATCCCAAAGTCGTTGCTTGTGAGCCTTGTTCAAAAAATAGTGTTGTCCCATCATTCAAGACTAGTGTTCCATCGTCTAAATATCCAAAATTTATTTTTTCGCCGGTGTATGTTTTATATTCATCAATGGAACCTTCCTTATTTAATCTTATACAACCAGTCGTTCCAACATTTATCCTTCCGCAATCTTGTGAAATGTTATAGTATTTTGCAACATATTTACTTAGCCCTCCTCCAAGTTCAGATGGGCTAAGAACAATTTCTTCTTCATCGACCATCCTTCGTAGAGCTTGTGCAAGTCTGGAATGTTGTTCTTTAAATTGATTTCTCAAGACAATTGCTTTGTAGTTTTTTAGTAATGTTGGTGGAAACTACACCAATAATTCCCAATGTTATTAAAACCTCTGCCAGTGTAAATCCCTTATGTTTGCTCATCACTTCTTCCTTTATTTATTGATACTTTACTTGATTTATAAATAAACTAATCTACTTATATATAGTCTAATATAACTAATTTTACAATGATTGTCAATGTAAACTATAATTTCAGTATGATTATTAACGATATGACTGATTATCAGCTAGTTAAGTATTTGTTGAACAAGGAATATATGTTGCAAAAGGACTTGTCTGACAAATTGAACTCATATACAGGTAAAAATACAAAACCTGCAAATTTTTCTGCAAAATTAAAGCGAGAGTATTTAACTTTTAAAGAGTTAAAAAATATTTGTGATATTCTTGGCTATAATCTTTCTATTGAAAAGAAAAAATAATTTACTATAAATATTTACCCTGATTACTGATGTCTTTTTCCTTTTAAGTCCTATTCTCTTTCTTGAAAGGAGTTATTTGTATGTCTGAACATTTAGGTTTATATAGGTGCGAAACTTGTGGAAATTCAGTTCAAGTCCTTATATCTGGAGAAGGCGAGCTTGTTTGTTGTGGTCATCCTATGAGTTTGTTACAACCTCACAAAAACGATGATTCTGCAAATGAAAAACATGTCCCTGTCTTTTTGGAAATTCCTGAAACCGGTGAAAATAAAATTCAAGTTGGGGCTATTCCTCATCCTATGATTGAATCTCATTATATTCAATTTATTGAAGCTATTTCAAAAGATAATAAATATATTTGTATTAAATTTTTAGAGCCTGAGGACGAACCGATTAAAAACTTGCGTTGCTCAAGAGAAATTAATCGAGCTATTGAGTATTGTAATATTCATGGATTATGGGAAGGTTATAAAAACTAAAAGGAAAGGAATAACAATGATTAGTGATAAAATTAGGGATGTATTAAATGAACAAATTAATAAGGAATTTTATTCTGCGTATTTATATCTTGCAATGTCTGCATATTTTTCTGAAATTGGTCTTTACGGCTTTTCTCACTGGGCTAAAATCCAATCTAGAGAAGAAATCGACCATGGC
>CALAWF010000204.1 GCA_937894665.1 uncultured bacterium
AAGATTTGAAAATACCGATATAATGGTATTGTTGGTTAAGGCTCACACCCGAGAGTAACAAAAACTCTTAAAAGTCTTCGACTTTTCGATGGTAAAGCTGTTTGCCAATCAGGAAAACTAAGGGATTTTTGGATTCATAACAAAACCGCCCTTGGAATATTCCCAAGAGCGGTTGTTAAATCTAGCCTTGACCAACGCCTGTGTAGCTTGGAGCCATGTTCTTCGCATCTTCTTTTTCCATTTGCTTGCAAGCGGTGTAGTCTTGTTTTGCCATTTCGTATTGACTTTCCAATGAATCCTTTTCGTTTTGCAACAATTCTTCTTCGTCTTTGATTGGTTCGAGCATCTGTTCTCGTAACATCTCGTATTTGTCTTCGATTTGTTGCTTCAATGTCGCTGCAGTTTGATCGTTCTGAGCTTTCATTGAAGTTAAAGCATTCGCAATAGTTGCCTGAGCTTGGTTCATTGCAGCTTGTTGATTTGTATCTAACTGACCTTTAGTCCATGCTTCTAAACCTTGAGCTAAATTCATATTTGTTCCAGCAATCTGAGTCTGGTTCATCAATGTTTGATAAGCATTATTGTAAATACCATTTGTATATAAAGTTAAGTTATTTAATTCTCTTTTTTCAGCCTGTTGGAGTTGTTTCTCCATCTTCTCGGCGTCGCGGGTTACTCGTCTAACACGTGATTGGACGCGCATCATGCGAGCCTGTAGCTGTCTCATTCGACGCCCGGCTGAAAGTTTTCCAAATGCTCCTAGTAAGAAACCCATTGTCCTCGATCCTTGTGTTAGTTTAGTGTCCTCGTAATTATATAAAGTATTTGTTTCTTTGATAATTGCCTTTTTTAACTCATCATGTTAAGAAATATTACAAAAATACTTACGTTTATAATATATACGTTTTATATAACAGTGCTAATAATCCAATAAATACGGCATTATTAGCGGTTGAAATTTTTGATATTTTCTTGTAACATTGAGAGAAAACAGACTTAAAATATAGGGAATTTTTATAATGGTAAAGAAATTTTTTAATGTTAAAACAATAATTTTTACAATTCTAACAGTTTTATTATTATTACTCATGCCAAAATTATGCGGTTTACTCATGATATTATTTGCGTCATTTGTATTTGCAGCGGCATTAAATCCGTTTGTTAACAAAGTTCAAGAAAAACTAAAAAATCGAGCATTATCTGCATCTATTATTGTTTTAACTGCTATAGTTGCACTTTTTGCACTAATTTTACCGATTCTCGTAATGTGCTACAAGGAAATTGAACTTTTTGTATCTATTTTGCCACAAAAAGCAACAAACCTGTACAACTTTATCACACACACCAAATTATACGGACATACTATTACAAATTTAATACCTACAAACAATTTGGCAAGTGCATCATCTGATATTGCACAAAACGTATTGAGCCAATCATTAAATATCACAATGGGATTTGCTCAAGCTGCATTCATAACACTAGCACTCACAATGTTTACATATTATATCTTGGTTGATAAAAACTATTTAAGAGATAAATTTATAGAATTCTTTCCACCAAACTTGAAAGAAAAAGCAGGCTGTATATTATATAATATTGCATCAAAAGTCGGTAACTATGTAAGAGCTCAAGTTCTATCAATGGTTACAGTAGGCATTATGATAACAATAATGGTTGCACTCCTCGGAATTGAATATCCTATTTTGTTAGGTTTAATTGCCGGTATTTGCGAAATCATCCCCGTTTTGGGACCGACAATTGCAGTTTCAGTAATTGTTATGATTGCATTCCCACTAGGCATGGTTAAAGTTATTCTTGCAGTAATTCTATTCTTAACAATTCAACAGGTTTCAAACTATGTAATAAGACCATTCTTATTTGGTAAGTTCATGAAACTTCACCCAATTACAATCATGGTTGCTTTATTCGCAGCAGAAGAATTTCTGGGAATTTGGGGCGTAATTTTATCTCCAGCAATTGCCGCAACACTATGCGTATTAGTTGACGAATTATACTTAGCTCCAATCAACGCTAAAGAACAGGAAAACCACATTGAACAACACTAATGAAATTTATCTATACGATAGAGCTATCAAAAAAGATTTTGACTACAATATGTGGTTTGCCTTCCCAGGACCGGAATCCTTTGCAATGGCATCATTAGGGTATTTGTGGCTTTTTAGAGCAATAGACATGCTCCCTGATATTAATATAGAAAGAATTTATGCAGATTCTAAAACAACTCGAATTTACAGGGATGATATTAAACTCATTGGATTTTCGTTCTCCTTTGATATGGATTTTCTATCAATTTTCCAAATTTTAGAAAATAACAAGCTAAACTTTAAAGCAAGCGAAAGAGCAGAATCAGATCCACTTATTTTTGCAGGAGGTCCGGTTATTACCGCAAATCCAGAGCCGTATAAAGAAATTTTTGATTTTCTTATTCTTGGAGATGGAGAAGAAGCAAATTTGCAAGCCGTTAGGCTATGTAAAGAAAACAAGGACAAGCCAAAGTCAGAAATTCTAAAACTTTTAAGCGAAATTGAGGGCGTATATGTTCCATCGCTCAACCAAACTAAAGTCAAAAAAGCGACTAAAAAACTTGCAGAATGTATTTATACTCCAATTTTGAGCGAAAATTCATTCTTCCCAAACACCTTTATTATTGAAGTAGAAAGAGGTTGTGCAAACAGATGTGCATTTTGTCTGGCATCATATATTAATCTTCCTATCAGATTTGTTGAATATCAACAAATCATTGATGCTATTGAATTAGGATTAAATCATACGAACAAACTTGCACTACTTGGAGCTCAAGTAACAGCACACCCAAAATTCAAAGAAATTTGCAAATACATTGATAATAAAATCAAACAAGGGCAAGAAATCGAAATGAGCGTATCCTCTTTAAGAGTGGATTCTTTCACACCCGAAATAGTCCAAACTCTCGTTGATGCAGGACAAAAGAACTTGACCTTAGCTATTGAAGCAGGGAGTGAAAGACTTAGAAAAGTTATAAACAAAAACCTTAAAGAAGAACAAATCTATAAAGCAATTGAAGTTGCTCAAAACTGCGGACTCAAAGGGATTAAATTCTACGGAATGATAGGAATTCCAACCGAAACAATCGAAGATATTAATGAAATCATAAATCTTGCAAAAAATATCAAAAAAAACTACAAGGGTTTTGATATTTCTTTTGGTTTCTCGACTTTTGTACCAAAAGCGAACACCCCGTTCCAATGGTTTGGACGAGAAGAGGGGAAATCTTTAGAAAAAAAATCAAATTACCTCAAAAAAGAACTACACAAAATCGGTGTACAATCCAGCATTTCCAGTGCTAAATGGGATTACTACCAAGCGGTACTTTCTCGTGGGGATGGAAATTTGACAGATTACCTTATTGAAATCTATAAACAAGGTGGAAAAATCGGGGCTTACAAAAAAGCCGCAAAAGATTTAAAAATAGACACTGACTACTACGCAATCGAAAATTACCCATACGAAAAAGAACTTCCTTGGGATTTTATTGAAATAAAACCGGGAAAAGAATTTTTAATCAATGAAAGCAAACAGTTACTTCAAATTAAATAGGAACATGGTCAGAATATACAAGACTTGCCCAGTTTTCATAATAACTGATTTGTGTAGCACTTCCTGTTCTGATAAATATTTTAGGTAATTTATCAGCCGGAATATCAAGAGCAGCACAAATTGCAGCCTGAATGACTTCCGGATGGGTTACAATAATAATTCTATTACCGCTATTTTGAGCAACAAGGTTGTCAATAACCTTTTTAATACGAGCAATAAATTCAACAGAACTTTCTGCTCCCGCCATAGTCTTTTCTTCCGGATATTTTAAAATTCTATCTAATCCTTCCGGATATTTTTCCAAAATTTGATTAAATGTCAAACCATTCCAACTACCGCAATCACGGGTTTTCAACTCGTCAACGATTACATAATCTTTTTTGAAGAGTTTTGCAACCATCATGGCCGACTGAACAGTACGAATTGACGGAGAGGTATAAATCACATCGTTTTTAACCCCTCTGGCTTTCAAATACTTAGTCAAGTTTTGCATCTCTTCTACACCCAATTCAGAAAGCGGCGGATAATTTTCAGCATCTGAAAAACGTCCTTCCTCAGAATATATCGTTGCTCCATGGCAAACAAAAGTTATTTTACATTTTCTATTAAAATACATAATACTTACAACCTTATTTCTTAATATATTTACATTATAGCATAGATTTTGTTTTTGCGATAGTATATAAGGTGTAAATTATAAGGAGAGATTACATGAAGGGAAAAGCATTCAAATTCGGAGATAATATTTCAACTGACCACATTGCACCGGGAAGACTTTATCACCTACGTTCTGATTTGAACGAATTTGCAAAACACGTTCTTGAAGATGCAGATGAAACATTTGCTCAAAGAATGAAAAAAGGCGATTTTGTTGTTGCAGGCAGTAATTTTGGACTTGGCTCTTCTCGAGAACACGCTCCTTTGATTATGAAAATTGCCGGAGTTGGAGCTGTTTTAGCCAAATCTTTTGCAAGAATTTTCTATAGAAATGCAATCAACATCGGACTATTAGCAATTGAATGCGACACAGATTCAATTGACGATGGCGACGAATTGGAATTAGATATAGAAAAAGGAATTATCACAAACCACACAAACGGCACTATTATTCAAATTGAACCACTTCCACCTGTTATGATTAAACTTTTGAAAGATGGTGGATTAGTTGAGCATATTAAGAAAAATGGAGATTTCAAACTAACCGACTAAGTTATAAACTTCTTAATATATTTGAGTTTTAACTAAATTAATTATATTCTTAGATAATACATATAAGGGGAGAAAACATGATTTTACAAGATCGCATGGAAAGCATAAATAGCGTAATTAAAAGTATTGCCGAGTTTATACAAACTCATGAAGATATAAAGACAGACTTTAATGAATACCTAAGAACTATCGGAGCTTCATCAAAAACAGGCATTCCACTTCAAACAGCTTGCTTTAGCTACATCTTAGAACGCAATCTCGGTGAAGATTTGAAAAGTATCCCTGAATTGTATTTAGAAAATAATAAAAATTTAGACAAAGAAACAAAAGATATTGTAAACGCAATCGACAAATCAATTTCTTCAGTATTCGAAATTAAAAAGGTAACCAAAACGGGTTTTGACTTATTGAATATCGTCAATGAACGTAAATATATGGTTATATCTCTAATGAAAATGACTGCGTTCAGAGGGTTAGGTTCAGGAGATTACGTAATCGCAAGACTGGTAAACCTTAACGGGGATTATTACCTACTTGAAATTTCAGGAGTTTTACCGGCATCAAGAAAAGATGATGCCTACAGATTTGCTGTTGCAAAAATCATCCAAAATCCTGAATTGGTTTATCTCGACAACCCTGAAAAACAAAAAGAAATTGAACAAGATGTCGCAGATGTTTATAAAAAATTCGCGGACTTTTTCGGAACAACTGAAATCATTACAACAAATAAATGTGCTGATGATTTAATCGGAATGTTCAATGATTACGCAGAAGAAGGCAAAAAAGGCGACTATAAAGAGTTAATCAAAGAACCTGAAGAATATAAGTTCTTCAACGTTACAGAATTCAACAACTCTTATGATAACTTCTTAGAAAACTCTCTAGGTGGATTTTCTTCTCACAAAGAAACTTACGACGTAGGTATTATTTATGATGAAGAATTAGGACTTTACGCAGTACCATTTTATGGAACATTTAACAAAATCTTTGAAGTTCCTGATTACACAAAAGTTTTGAACTATGATTCTTGCATCAAGTACTTCCTAACAAATGACAAGTACTCTGCAAACTTAATCCGAATGGTTGCAGCAAAACACAAAAACTTCATGGAAATTGTTAATGCCGTTCTTGCGAAAAACTACACATTAGAAGAATTATTGAAAAAATATAAACGCAGATATGTAGATAACAAAATTATTTCTTCTACAACAGTTTTATACCGTTCTAGTGCATTTTCAGGAACATTAGGTATCATTGAAGACAATGAAAACAAACCTGAAATTGACACAACTAAGAAAATTGGAAGAAACGATCCATGCCCTTGTGGAAGTGGTAAAAAATACAAAAAATGCTGCGGAGCTAACTTATAATTATTAAATACACTAAAAGCCAATGATTAAACAGTTAAAACTTAAAAATTACATTTTGATAGACGAATTGTGTGCCAATTTCGACAACAGGTTAAATATAATTACCGGTGAAACTGGTGCGGGGAAAAGTATTCTTTTAAGTGCAATTGATTTAGTTTTTTCGGCCAGAGTCTCAAAAGATGTTATAAAAACGGGTTGTGATAAGGCGACAATTGAAATAACTATTGAAAACACGAAACACGACTTGTCAAAACTCTTTGAAGAAAACGGTATAGATAATCTTGGCTCTGAAATAATTATTACAAAAGAAATTACACAAAGTTCGGTCCGTTCAAGGATAAACGGAACTCTTGTTAATCAAGAATTACTAAAAAGTTTGAGAGCATTGTTTGTTGATATTCATTCTCAACACCAGACTTATACTTTTTTGCAACCGCAATACCACATAAATCTTCTTGATTCCTATGGAAAAGATGATTATGGTGCGGTTCTTAATGAGTACAAAGAAAAATACAGAGCCTATGAAGAATTAAAAAAACAGCTTGAAGCTGCCAAAAATTCTGCAAATGCCACAGAATCCCAAATTGAATTTTTAAAATTTCAAATAAACGAAATCGAAGAAGCAAATATTCAATCAGAAACAGAAGACGAAGAACTTTCAAAAGAGCTTGAAGTTCTGGCAAACGCAGAAAAGTTAAAAGAACTCACGGGAAGTTCTTATTGGGCAATAAATGGTGATGACGGTTCTATTCTTGAAGCATTGGCAAAAATCAAAATGGATATTTCAAAAGCGGTTGATTTTGACAATTCGCTGGAAGATACTTATTCACAATTTCTTGATGCTATAGAAAACCTTAGAGATATTTCATCCGGTCTTAGGGACTACAGCCAAAATTTAGACAATGACACTCAACGCCTTGATGAAATACAGGAAAGGTTATTTATTTTTGATAAGTTGAAACGTAAATATGGTGGAACACTTGAAGAAGTTTTGAAAAATTATCAAAACTTTTCAGATGAACTTTCCAAGATAGAATTTTCAACCCAAAATGTCGAAAATTTGGAACAAGAAATTTCAAAACAGGAACATGAACTAAAAGAACTTGCAGCAAAAATCTCAGAAAGCAGAGAAAATTATGCACAAGTTTTATCTGTTCTAATTCAAGACAAGTTAACAGTTTTAGAACTTCCAAAAGCTAAATTTGAAATAAAGGTAACTCCTAAAGAACTTGGTTCAAATGGAGCTGATAATGTTGAATTTATGATTTCAACAAACGTTTCAGAAGACCTCAAACCTCTTGCAAAAGTTGCATCAGGGGGTGAAATTTCAAGAGTTATGCTTGCTATAAAATCAATTTTTGCAACAAATGACGATATTGATACCGTTATTTTTGATGAAATCGACACCGGAATTTCCGGCAAAGCATCTCAAAGTGTCGCAGATGAGATTGTAGAATTGAGCAAATCTCACCAAATTATTATTATCACGCACCAAGCAATTATTGCATCTAAAGCCGATAAACACTTCTACGTAAGAAAATCGCAAGAAGACGAAACCAAAGTAGAAGTTTATGTACTTATAGGGGACAATAGAATTAAAGCACTTGCAGAACTTGCAGGCGGAGAAATTAACGAACAATCTATTGAATTTGCAAAATCTCTTTTAGCCCAATAAAAAAAACGGTAAACTTACTGAAAAAATTTACCGTTCGATGAGAAATAATTAATTTATGAATCAAATTTTAGTTAGTGATAAAATCTCGCATATGCCTTGTTTGAAGATTATTTCGCATTTTCAAGATTGCTCCTTCCTCAATCTGCCTAATTCTTTCTTTTGAATACCCCATAGAAAGCCCCAACTCTGCTAATGTTTTAGGCTTTTCAGAGTTCATCCCAAATCGAGAAGAAATCACATGCTTTTCTCTATCAGTTAGGATGTTAAAAAGTTCGGGCAAGTTTTTCTTCATTAATTGCGTTTTAGCCTGCTCTTCCGGGGTGTTATTTGACTTATCCTCCAAATAATCCCCGATACACAAATCATCTGTTACAGAAGTTTCAATACTAATCGGTTCTAAAATAATAGACTGTTTGATTTTTCGAAGTTTAGATATTGGAATATTCATATGAGCAGCAAGTTCTTGTTCTGTCGGTTCATGCCCCAACTCTGAAGACAAAAACGCAAAAGCATGCTTATATTTTCTAATCTTATCCGCCATATGAACAGGAATTCTGATTGAGCGAGAATGGTTTGCAATTGCTCGGATTATTGCCTGTTTAATCCACCATGTCGCATATGTTGAAAACTTAAAATTTTTTCTGTAATCAAACTTCTCAGCTGCCCTTATTAAGCCAATTGAACCTTCTTGCACTAAATCCATAAACAGCACCCCTTGTCCGGCATAACGCTTTGCAATGCTCACAACAAGACGTAAATTTGCCTGTACAAGTTTTCTTTTAGCAATATCGCTTTTCTCTTCTTTTATTTGTTTTCCTAAAACCTTCTCCTCTGATGATTTTAATAACTTCACTCGTGCAATTTCTTTCAAGTAAATTTGTAAAATATCATCCTCATCTGCAATAGAATTAAATGTTTTAATCTCAGATTCCTCCTCCAATGGAGAAATTTGATTAATTTTATCCATAACATCAACTGTCAAACTCATCTTCTCCTCCACGCTATTCTTCAAAATTTGACCTTCTAAAAAGAATGACGAAATTAATTCAAAAAAGTTTCAACAAATCTCTTGACATTAAAATTTGTTCTTGGTAATATAAATCTTGTCGGGAGCGAGAGAGTTCCCAAGTGAAAACCAAATAGAATGGGTGTTTAGCTCAGTTGGTAGAGCGTCTCCCTTACAAGGAGAGGGTCGGGGGTTCAAGTCCCTCAACACCCACCATTAAAAAAAGAAGTCTTTGAAGGCTTCTTTTTTAATACTTTAAATATCTGTATAAAACTGAGGAGTAAATATGAAAAGATTTTTATTTTTAGTATTAGTAATTCTACTTGGCACATCTACTTTTGCAGAAGTTGTTCTTGCTCCCGAATGGAGTGAATTTTGTCCAGTAGAATACCTTAATGCTAAACAATCAAAGTGGAGTAAAGATACAGACTATTGGTATAATAGAAGAGTTCAATTTGAGAACTCACTTGCAAGATGTAATTCATATACAGGTAATGATTTAAAATCTTGTTACGATCATATAAGAACAATTGAACAAAATAAAAACAAAGCTTGGGATACGAGATTGGAACAGCAAAAAATTGAAAGCCAAAAATCCACAGAATTGTACAATAGAATGCAAACTTTTAATGCAATTAATCACCTTATTGATACTATTGGGAAATAAAGAATGCAGTAATTTTTGTTAAAATTAGAAATTTCAAACCCAACTTGACTAAAATTTTATCTTACGAAAATATGTCTTACGAAAATAGTTGACTATTTTATCATAATTTTAAGAGCTTCAAACTGATATTGGCATCTCATTTTTAATGGAGCAGTCGTAGTTAAAATTTGCAATTTTGCCAAATTCTGTTTTTCTTGCGGTAACATCATATACGCAGCAGAAACCGTTGAGAGCTTATTACAATCAGCATTCGGAGTTGTTTTGAAATAAGTTAAACAATTCGGTAACAAATTGTTTAAATACGTATCTTGCTCCTTTATTAGAGCATTCAATTGGTCAAGAGAAGCCCCTGTCGAACGAGTCATCCAAGAAATAGATTTATTACGAACCTCTTGACTAGAAGGACAATATCCAGCCGCATTCGCACTCAAACAAGCAGAAAACATCATAACAACCAACGCTAAAATAATCTTATTCATATAAACTCCTATTAAAATCTATAAATATATTATAACTTATATTCTACCCCTTTGCAATAAAAAAGGTCTAAAACCCAATTGTTACAGACCTTTTATTATATTCATTTTACAAATAGTTATTAAATTATTTGGTTATCTATTCGTCTTTGTGCATCGTGTTTTTTGATTTTTCTTGCAAGTAGAATCAATAGAGCAATACCTGCAACGATTACAAAACCGATAGCAAAACCGCTGTATTGAACATATTGCAACTTAATCAATGTTGGTTGATCCCTCAAAATATTCCAAGAATAAACATTCAAATTGATATTATCGGCATTGTTGTAAGATGCAAAAGATGGAACTTTGATAGTAAATGACATATTCATTTTGTTATCAGTTTTTGAGGTTGAGTTTTTTGCATCTTCCTCATCTTCCTTAATCAACATTTTTGCATCAGGATCTAAGTGGTCCATAAAATCTTCTCTTGTTTCAACATCGGCAGGCTGAATTTCGGAAGCATCACCATATTTTTGCAAATATTCAGGCTGTAAAGTTTTTGTTTCCTTTGTTTTAACCTGTTTTTCAATTTTTTCAACTTTTGAAACCTGTTCAGGATAATTATAAGTTAAATCAATATTGAATGATGTTACCAAAAAGTTCTTCTTAACTTCAA
>CALAWF010000205.1 GCA_937894665.1 uncultured bacterium
ATGCAAGCCTTGCAATATCGTATGGGGGTTGATATTCCTATTTCTTAATCCCTATTTTCAATTGTGTTTTCTAAATACTGTTTAAGCAATTGAATTTTTTCTGTTCCAATTACGTTAAAATGAAATTCTTCGACATTTGTTCTAAGGTGGAAAATTGCTTCTTTAAATATAATCATTCTGTTATTAAAGGAGAACACGACTTTGGGTTTATGTTCACTAACTTTAAAATCTACAATATCTGCAAATGCAATTCCGATTCCATTTATCAGAAGAAAATTATCAATAATTTTAATTTTATCTTTGTTTTTCAATTTTTTGAGAATTAAAAATTGAGGGAGGTATAGTATTGTAAAAAAAACACAAGATATGAGTGTTGTGGATAAAACGATTCTATGTAAAAGGTATAAATAGAAAATAAATCCGCAAATTAGAAAATATAGAGTTAAAACTCCGAGAATAATCATCTGTGGACGTTCTTCCGTGTTTACTTTTGATAAATTTTTCATACTTCTCCATTAGCTTATTTGTATTTTATAACATCATATTTATCCATCAAGTTATTTTTTAATTTTGAAGAAATAATAGATGATGCTAGTAACCCCGTTATTATTCCCCCTGAAATGTATAACAATGGTTTAAAGATATTCAATTTACTTTTGTATAGGTGTATTTGTTTTATGGATAATATTCCGGCAGTTGCGGAAGTTATCATTGTTAGTAGGACAGAAAATTTTGATAAATTTCTATCTTGGGAATTATATTTTTTTATAAATTCATCCGCTTTATCTTTTTTAATTATATAGTTTGGTGTGTGGTTTGGTTTTGTTGGTGTTGATTTGTAGGTTAAAATAACCTTATCTTGTCCCAGATTTTGTTTAACTTTTAATTGCATATAAAAATAATAACTCGAGTTGAATTAAATAAAATTGCTCTATTTTCTTATCAATTTGGCTGATAATCTGTTAAACAATTCACCTGCATATTCCATTTTGAATAATAAATTCAATGGAATATAAACAACCATACAAACTATTGCAATGAATGTTATTTTGATAATTTCAAATGGAACTTTTGCCAAGTGAATAAGTTTATCAAATTCAAACGCACATAGATAGCAGATTACACCGGTAATAGCTCCGGCTACGACCATTTTGAACAAGTTTATAAATAGACTTTTGTAATCCATATCCATTTTCTTTGTAATAAAGAAACCAAGTACACAAGCATTGAATAGTGTAACAAGGGAAGTTGAAAGTGTAATACCTCCTATGCCAAAGTGCATTTTTGAAATCAAAATATAGTTAAGAACAAGTTTCAAAACGATTGAAGAAAATGCAACGACAAAAGGAGTTTTTGAATCGTTGAAGGAATAATACACTCTTGTTATTGAATCTCTGAATACGTAAGGAATGATTGATACAGACAAGAACCATAATGCTTCTGTTACCATAAAGGTTGCTTTTTCGTCGAATAACCCTCTTTCAAATACAAGTCTGACAGCATCCATTCCGACAACTAGAATTCCAATGATAATTGGAATTGCACCAAAGAATAATACGCCAACGCCTTTATTAAAATAATTCTTAATTCCGTTATAATCTTTGTCGGCAACAAGTTTGGCAAATATAGGGAATAATGGAACTAAAAATGCTGTAACTAAAATTCCTACAGGGAATTGAAAAACTCTATTTGCATATCCGATTGCTGTCCAAGCCCCTTCAGAAATAGATGAGGTGAAGAACATATCCACGTAAATATGAATTTGTCCGACAGTTGAACTTAATACCGCAGGGAATAAAAGTTCGCAAATCTCTTTAAATTCAGGATTGTTTGTGAATGCAAAATTTGGTTTCAATCTGTAACCAAGTTTTCTGATATTTGGATATTGAATAACTAACTGCAAAATAGCACCAATTGTTGTTGCCCAAGCAAGAGCATAACCTTTTTGATCACTTGGAGCAGCTATTACAACACCAATAATTGCTAAACTCATAATTATCGGAGATAAATTTGGTAGCATAAATTGCCTATAGATAATTAAAATTCCATAATAAATACCAACAATTCCACCAATTACAAGTAGTGGAGTCATAATCTTTAAGTGGGTTGCAGCCAGATTTATCATATCTGGAGAACCACCGGAAATGATTAGCCCCATAATTTGTCTTGGGAAAATAAACATTATTACTGATAACGCAAGGAAGAATATTATCGTTGCGGTCATAAAAGTTGAATAAAGTTTATTGACATGTTCTGTTGGCTTTTCTTGCAAATTAGGAATGAGTTTTGAAAAAATAGCAACAGTTGCACTATGGAAGGGTCCTCCAACTCCACCTAACAATATTAAAGAAAGAGATGGAATTTGATAAGCGTAATAATACGCATCAGAAACCATTGCTGCACCATAATAGTTCGCAATGATAATATCCCTTACAAATCCAATTAATTTACTTACAATTGTTACTACTGCTATAATCCATGCGGCTTTTAATACGCTTGGTGATTTATTTTCGTTAGTCGCTGTACTCATTTACTCCTGCCAATTCTATGTATATTCTTAATCCTTTGTTTGTCCCTTCTGCTGTAGGGTAATAAAATGTTACGGTATTTAGTCCGTGGTTCAAATATTTTGAAATATCTATTTTATTGTATCTTTGTGATGTGTTTAATTGTATTTTTTCATCAAGGTTATTTACTTTGATGTCAATAAAATTAACTTTGTACTTATTATCAATTACCAAATTAGCATGTTTATTTCTTGAGAAAAATGTTTGCGTAACTTGGCTTTGTTCAGAATTTGATGAAAGGATAAACGGTTCTGTTGAGAGTGAAATTCCTGTGTAGTAGTGTTGTAGAATTTCTTCAAATGATTTTTTCAAATGATTTCCCATATATCCGGCACCATATTGGCTCATTCCGACTCCGTGTCCGAATCCTCCACCATATACTTTTACGTATATTAAATCTCCGTTTTCATTATATTCGTGTTCAAATACCATATTTGCACTTGGAAGTGCTTTGCCTTTGTTGGTCAAAAGGCGTCTGATTGTTAATTCTTTTTCAACGATGTAATTTCCTGCATCTGTTTGAATTTCCAGTTTCATAATTTTACCGGATTCGCCACGTTTTAGAACCTTCAATTTTTTTATAATACCAATGGTTTCGTCTTTTTTTACTGCAGGGTGTACAAAACCTGCGGCACTTTGGGCTGCGATATTGTTTTGAACTGCATCTTGGATTTCTTGCCCGTTCCATTCTCTTTCCCAACGGTAATATGAAGAATTTATATCATAAGATTTAGGTTTAGATTTGTAGAATTTTGCCGCAGCTTCTTCAGATGATAAATTACCAAAATCTTTTTCGTCTGGTTTTGCAATTAAGTATGGTTTTGGTGTCCCTGGGAATTTTTTTGTATAAGGATCAGAAAAAGCGTTGGAATAGCTTTCTGTATAGCCTCCGGCGGTTGAAGAATATTGCGCTAATATTAAATCCCAATCGTAAGTTGCAACAATTCCGGCAGTTTCATCCACCGCTTTGTTAGACAAATCTCGTTCGGTATTTGCTCCAAAATAAACTTGGCTTGCAACAGAATCTACAACATCATAATTCGAATTAGCTTTAACTCTAGGAGATAATACGTAATTTCTTGCTGCAACACTTTGAGCTTTTAAGGCTTCTAACCCAAAACTTACAGGCATTTCATTTGGAACAACACCTTTTAGATAGTCTTCCAGATAAATCACATTTATTGTATAAAATTTGCCCTCTTTAGGAGTTGAAACAAGTTCAAGTTCTCCTCTGTAGATTGCATCTTTACCGGCTCTTTTTAATCCTTTTATGCCTAACATTCCATAATCTGTTTTAAACAAAATCGGTCCTGAAACTTTTGCAATTACATTGTTGTTGGAATCTTTTAGGACAAATATTTTTCCGACCATTGAGATATTTATTGTATTGTCATTGTCAAAAGTATTGATGTAGTTTTTACCGTTATAGACTTCAAATTCTCCGGTTCCATATATTGAAATAGAATCTCTTTCATAGCAATTAAAATTTTGATTTCCAATACCAACTCTTACAAGTTTTGATTGTTGAGTGTTGATATATGGATTAGCACTTGCTTCTCTTGCAATTTGCAAGGTTTTTTGTGGAATATTATAAATTACTGCTTCAGCAGGGAGTGTGCTAATAAATAAACTTAAAAGTAAAAAACTACAAATTCTCTTCATAGTTTTATTATATGACAAATATCGGATTATATTGTTTAAATTTTTAGATTATTTGTTCCTTCTCAAATTTTGTCATCTTGAGCGTAGCGAAGTATCTCTCGTAGAGGAAAAAGGAATAAGTTCATTAAAAGTCTATAAGTCAATAAGTTGATAAGTTCTTTACGGTTACATCATTCTGAGGGCTTTAGCCCGAAAGAATCCAACTTTTAATATAATCATTTAGGATTTGAAATTATAATGTAGGTTGGGGTTTCTACCCCAACATCTAAATTGTTCCTCTCCAAGGGAGAGAGTTTGACAATTACCCTGTTCACTTTTTCTTTTTTATTTCGACGAAAAAAGAAAAAGTAGAACCGA
>CALAWF010000206.1 GCA_937894665.1 uncultured bacterium
GGAATTAACGCATTCAACTATCTAAATGGTTCTGAAATGCTTGAACTATCAAGAAGCTCTTCTTACACTGGAACTCTAATTGATGATTTGGTAACAAAAGATATTCAAGACCCATACAGAATGTTAACTTCTCGTTCTGAATATCGCTTACTTCTAAGACAAGATAATGCAGATGAAAGATTAACTCCAATTGGACATAAAATCGGTTTGATTGATGGTGCTCAATTTGAAAGATTTAACAAAAAACAAGAACTTATTCAAGTTGAAAAAACAAGACTTGAAGGTTTAAAAATCCCTGCAACTTCAGAAGTTAATGAAGTTTTAGCAAAATACGAAGAGCATTTGGATAGAGGAATCAGAGCATCTGAACTTTTGAAACGTCCAAATATTTCTTATAAAGTTTTAAAAGAAATAGACGCTTCAACTAGAGATTTGAACATCCCAAAAGATGTTTATGAACAAATTGAAGTAATCGTAAAATATGACGGTTATATCAAACGCCAACAGGAACAAGTTGACCAAGCGGGCAAACTTGAGAAATTCAAAATTCCTGAAAATATCGATTACAACACAATTGACCACATTTCTACAGAAACAAAAGAAAAGTTATCAAAAATCAGACCGAAAAACTTGGCTCAAGCATCAAGAATCGGCGGTGTAAAACCTGCAGATATATCTATTTTGATGGTAATGCTCGACAAACACATGATAAAAAGCTAAACAGTTTGGACTTTTTCTTCAATAAAATTCTTGGTTTTTAACTCCGCATTATAAAGTTTCAAACCACAAAATCGTATTGCTTTTTTATCTGCACAAACGATTGTCAAAGAAGAGTTTTCCACATTTTTTGCAATAATTGAGCCTGATTTTTCTTCTCTATCTTCTTGCAAAACTGTGAAGGAATAAGGATTTACAACAAAAAACTTGTCTTCATATGTAATGTACGTAGGCAAAAATGGGTGCAACGCTCTAATAGTTCGAGCAATTTCGGTCGAGGTTTGAAAATTAAAATCCAACATTTTTTCATCACCCGAAATATTTGGATAATACGAAGCATATCGCTCATCTTGGGCAACAGGAGTTAAAATCCGATTATTCAAATCTTGTAAAAATTCGCAGACCAAATTTCTCGCAACTCGAACACTTTTCTCTCTTAGCTCCTTTGAGGTATCAGAATCAAGGATTTCAACTTTTTCTTGTTTCAAAATAGCACCGCAATCGTAACTTTCATTCATCAAATGAAGAGTTACACCGGAATATTTTTCACCCTGCAAAATTGCTTGCAAATAAGGGTTTGGACCACGATACTTTGGTAAAAGCGAAGGATGAACATTCACCGTCGCAATCGTAGGAATAACGAATGTTTGTTTAGAAATTCTTTCTCTCCAAGTTCCAACGATGACTAAATCAACATTTAAAGACACCAACAATTTTCTAAATAATGGGTCATTAGCAGATTTAAAACGAATTTGACGGAGATTTAAGCTCTTTATAAGAGTAACCTCCGGAGCCGGCTTGAAAAAATCTTCAAACACCATACGAATACGAGAATTACATGTGCTTTCATAACGAAAAACACCAACAATTTCAGCTCCAGCATCCATTGCCCCTAAGATAATATTTGCAAGCATCAAGCCTTTACCAAGAATTACGACCCTCATAAGGTTATTATAATTAAAAAGTGTATCAAATGGAAATTCGATACACTTCTTAAAAATCTATAAACAACTTTTGTTATTCAGCATCGGCTTCAGCAGCAATTTCATCTTGAACATTCAACGCTGCACGAATAACTGATTGCTCGCCTTTGATTTGGTTATAATTATCTTGGAAAGCTGCAACTTTTTCTCTGTTATGATTTACATCATGAGTAAAACGACCCAAGATAAATAATACCGGTCCCCAATTCAATGCACCTTTTGCCAATGATTTTACGGAAGAAGGAACTTTGCCCAAATATTCTGAAGCCTTATTCAAAATCTTACTATTATTTAATTTTTTGCTGAATTTTAAGAAATCTTTAATTTCTCTTACAGGAAGTTTTCCGGATTTTGCTAATTTTTTAGAAAGCAAACCTGCTCCGTGTTTCAATCCATAGAATGCACCCATAGTTGCTGCAACAGTTCCGAAGAATGACATCAATGGATGTTTTTGAGAAAATTCTTTCATTGTCTCATTGCTGTTATCAATTTTATGTTTAGCTGCAAAAACGGCATCGATACCCAAGAACAATGCCCCTAATTTTAAAGCCTCACTAGCTCCAGCAAAAAGTCTTGTAGCTCGTGAAACATTAACCTTTCCTACAGCTGTTAACAACTTTGAAGGAACTGAACAAGCAGCAGCTAAACCTCCAGAAATTGGAGCAGCTAAATATAATGCGTTTGAAATTCTTCTATGTTTTTTATCGTCAACATCTTTAGAAGCTCTAGATAGAGCAAGTTTTCGTGTTGACATTTCGTCCATATATGCGTATTTTTCTAAATCTTCACGAGGACCTTTAAATGCGGT
>CALAWF010000207.1 GCA_937894665.1 uncultured bacterium
TAACTGGAAAATTGATATTAAATCAGTTTCTCAAATGGAACAAGCAGAAGCTCAAAACGTAAATAACTACGAATACGATGAAGAACCACAAGACGCTCAGGATGAAGATGTTGTAGTTGATTCAAACGAATTGGATGAAGAAATTCAAGAAGAAATGAGCCAGCAAGCATTGGATGAAGAAGACGTTCAAGAAGGTGGAATTTCTGAAGAAGTTGAAGAAGAACAAGAATAGTTTTTCTTTCTAACAAATTCTAATAGCTTAAAAACCGGACAGCTCTAGGGTTGTCCGGTTTTATTGTTAAGGATTGTATTAATTCTTAAGGATTAGACTTTTAATTAATAATACAATAGTTTATAATATATATATAAGGGATATATTGGAGATAAAATTTAGGAGATTTTCTATGCAAAAACGTTGGTATGAATTATCACCAGATGTTTGTATTGTCATCAGTCGAATAGAAATGGCACAAGATATGGATAGAACACGTTATGCAAAGAAAATTCTCGAAGAATTGTACCATATCGGCTACAAGCCTAACGAAAAAATTTATAGACAAAGACTTGCAAGTTATGAAATGCGGAGATGGTACGACAATAATAGAACATTGTTCATGGCTTTTGAATATTTGAAAGACGCAGAAGAGGACATGCAAAAGTCTGTAGCGAACAATGTTTTGAGATTTATAAGAAGTGAACAAGCTGCATAGCTTGTTTATACCAACCCCTCCTTAAGTGCTTTGACTGCTGCTTGTGTTCTATCGTCCACAAGCAGTTTTTGGATTATGTTGCAGACGTGAGCTTTTGCCGTATGGGCAGAAATCGTTAGCTCTTCTGCAATTTCATTATTCGATTTTCCATCAACTATAAGTTTCAGCACTTCATATTCTCGTTGGGTAAGATTTGAATGCTGCTCTCTAAACATCGCTCTCGACATTTGGCGTTGAGGAACAAGCCCTCTATTTTTATCACGCAAAATAGGGACAGCAAGAGGGTCAATCCACATTGCCCCGTCTTTTATGGTTTGGATAATCATTTTGAGAATATCGGTATTTATATCCTTCATCACATAGGCACAAGCACCGGATTCAAGGGAATCAAGCACTTCCTGTTCGCTTAAGTGTGATGTTAGGATTATAACTTTAGCATTTGTGTTTAGTTCAAGAATTTTTTTTGTTGCTTCAATCCCTGAAATATCAGGAAGTCCAATATCCATAAGAGTTACATCCGGATGAGTAGATTTGAATTTTTCTATGGCATCTTTACCGTTTTGGGCTTCTGAAGTTACTTCTAACCCGTCCTGTTCTTCAAATAAGGACTTTAAGCCAACTCTTAAAAGTTTATGATCTTCAACCAAAAGTATTTTTATTGCAGAATTTATCATTGTTTTTACTCCTTGGTTTCTTTTTTATTATTATATTGAGTTGATTATTTATTGTTATCTGTTTTGTGTGTATTTGGTGGGGATATTCTTATTCGGAGTTTTGTTTGTGTTGAAATTTTATTTATATTTTTAATTAAATTTACTAGCTAAAATTGACTGTTTGTTATAAAATTATCGAGATATAAAAGTAAACACATATAGGATATATTATGAAAAATTCTAAATATTCAGCAGTTGTTATAGGTAGCGGAATTGCAGGACTATATTCCGCATTAAAATTGGAACAACAATTAGATTTGCCAAACGGAATTTTGTTAATTACAAAGTCTAAATTAGGTGAAAGCAATTCATATTATGCTCAGGGCGGTATGGTTGCAGTTTTGAAAAGTAATAAAAATGATTCTGTAGAATCTCACGTAGCTGACACCTTGAAAGCCGGTGCAGGATTGAGTGAGTTGAGTACAGTTAAATTTATTAGTGAAAATTCTGATAAGGTCGTAAAAGATTTGCTAACTTTTGGGGTTGAATTTGACCGTGATGAGAACGGAAATTTCACTTTAACCAAAGAAGCTGCTCATAGTGTGAATAGAATTTTACACTCCGGAGGAGATGCAACAGGTAGAGAAATAGAAATTGCTCTATGTGAAGCTGTTAAAAAGAATAAAAATATCAAAGTTTATGAAAACACTTTAGCTGTCGAATTGCTTGTTAAAAATAATGAATGCGATGGTGTAATTGTATTCGATGAAGATAAAAAAGATTATGAAGCTGTATATTCAAAAGTTTTGATACTTGCAACAGGCGGTTTGGGACAGATTTATAAATACACAACAAATCCTATTGGTGCAACAGGCGACGGTTTTGCCCTTGCGTATAATGCCGGTGCTGTTTTACAAGATATGGAGTTTGTACAATTCCACCCGACTGCTTTAGCTTTTGATGATAAAAAAAATCACAACAGATTTTTAATAAGTGAAGCAGTAAGAGGAGAAGGTGCAAAATTATGCGATGAATTTGGCACTGAATTTATGGCGAAGTATCACGAAAAACGAGAACTTGCACCTCGTGATATTGTTGCTCGTTCAATTTATTGTGAAATGAACAATACCGGAGAACCTAATGTTTATTTGAACGCTACAGGAATTGGTTCTGAAAAGGTAATGAAAAGATTTCCTACAATTGCTAAAAAATGTATGGAACACAATATTGATATTACAAAAGATTTAATTCCGGTTGCTCCTGCAGCTCATTATTATATGGGTGGAGTTAAAACTAATCTCAAAGGCGAAACTTCAATCAACGGTTTGTACGCTATTGGAGAAGTTTCTTCTACAGGTTTGCATGGAGGAAACAGATTAGCAAGTAATTCACTTTTAGAATGCGTTGTTTGTGCATATGAAACGGCTGATTTCTTGAAAAAATCAGATTTAAAACTTGAAGATAAATCCGGCGATTATCAAAAAGTTATCGAAAAATATGAAGGAAATATTGAAAAATCAAGTTGCGATATTGATGCCCTAAAAGCAAAAGTTAAAGATATTATGTGGACAAATGTTGGAATTTTTAGAAGTGAACAAACCCTAAAAACCGCACTTGAAGAAATCAACAAAATTAGTTCAGAATTCGGAAGAACTGAAAAATGCTTCAACCAAAATGAATATGAACTTCGTGATATGTTAGTTGTAGCAAAACTGATTATTGAATCAGCTTTACGCAGAAAAGAATCTCGTGGAGCTCATTATAGAGTTGATTATTTAGAAAAAAATGAAACTTGTGAACACAGTACACTTACAAAAAAAGAAGGAGAATTGAGCTTTGTTAAGTAATTTTTATGTTGAAGATCATGTTAAACACGCATTGATGGAAGATATTGGATTTGGCGATGTTACGACTGAAAGTATTGTAGGTGAAGACAAAATTTTTGAAGCATCACTTGTTTCTCGCTGTGAAGGAATTATTTGCGGGCTTGAAGTTTTTAAAACTGTTTTCAAAATTCTTTCTGACAAAGTTAAAGTTGAATTGTTATTCAAAGATGGCGACAAAATTAAAAAAGGTGATGTACTTGCAAAATTGACAGGTCCGGGAAAATATTTACTACTCGGGGAAAGAGTTTCACTAAACTATATCCAAAGAATGAGTGGAATTGCGACAGAAACCCACAAATACCAAACTGCAATTGGCGAATTACCATGCAAAATTGTTGATACAAGAAAAACTACACCAAACTTTAGAGCATTTGAAAAATATTCTGTAAAAGTTGGCGGTGGAGCATTACACAGATTTAACCTATCTGATTGTGCGATGATTAAAGATAATCACATTCAAGTTGCCGGTTCTGTAACTAATGCAGTTAAAATGGTTAAAGCAAACCTTTCTCATGCTCACAAAGTTGAATTGGAATGCGACACACTAGACCAAGTGAAAGAAGCTCTACCATTGGGTGTTGATATTATTATGCTTGATAATATGGATTTAGAAACAATGAAAACTGCAGTAAAACTTATCGACCACAAAGCGATTGTTGAAGCAAGCGGAAATGTTCGTCTTGAAACAGTTCGAGCAATTGCAGAATGTGGAGTTGATATAATTTCATCCAGTGCAATTGTTGCCAAAGCCCCAACCTTAGACATCGCTCTTGATATGTAGGGTTGAAAGTCAATAAGTTTATAAGTTTATAAGTTGTTTACGGTCGGCGTAGTAACGCCGACCTACATTTTTTTGAGGCATAAGGAATAAGGAAATAGGGGAATAAGTTCTTTACAAAAAGGCTCTAGCATTATGGCACGGAGGCACTAAGGTCTTTATGTGTGTCATTCTGAGGGATAAACTGTTAATTCAATAAAAACAACACTCCAAATTTACCCGAAGAATCTCTAACTTGGGCGTTCGGATAGAGATCCTTCGCTTTGCTCAGTATGACGGCATTGGATAGGGGGTTCGGGGGCTTTGCCCCTGATAACTCGAGCCATTTAATCATTCGTGTTTTTCTTTTTCGGTTCTACTTTTTCTTTTTTCATCGAAATAAAAAAGAAAAAGTGAACAGGGGAATTGTCAAACCCTCAGCCATACGGCACGCAGTTTCACTCGACTCAACTTCGTTTCGTCGGTTCAGCTAGTGTCCTTAGAGGAGGGAACTTATTAAATGTTGGGTTAGAAAACCCAACCTACATCACTTGTTTCAAAGTTTCTAACGAGTTTGCTTAATTAGAGATTCTTCGGGTAAATTTGCTAAATAATATTACTACTTCAACTGTTCACCCCTCAGAATGACGTATTAATTATGTAACGAACTTTTTCCTTATTTCCCTCTCCCTTTTCCCTTTGTAAAGACTTATCAACTTATCAACTTATTGACCTATAGACTTTTAACGAACGTACTCCCTTATTCCATTATTCCCCTGTTCCCTATTGCCTTTATTCTATAGACTTTATCATATTCCCTTGTTAATAATTATTTCAATGATACAATATAATTAGGATTTTTAAAGTAAGGGCTGAGTTTTTCGAGTATGATGAGTCAATCAAAAAAATTATCAATTGCATTCTATTGGCATATGCACCAACCTGTTTATCAACTTACACCTGATGGCGATTATTTAATGCCATGGGTAAGACTTCACGCTGTTAAAGATTATCTTGATATGGCGTTATGGGTAAACAAGTTTAAAAATTTGAAATTAAATTTTAACTTTGTTCCTGTTTTGTTGGATTCTATCATTGAATATGCAGAAAATGATGCTCACGATATTCACTCTAGACTTACTATCACACCTGAAGAAGAATTAAATCACGAGGATAAAATTTTTATTTTAAACAATTTTTTTGATGCTAATTATCAAACGATGATTTTGACAAATGAAGAATATCACCGTTTGTATCAAGTTGTCCAAGTTGAAGGAACTTCTGATACTGATATTTTTACAAACCAAGAGTATGCAGATATTATGGCGTTGTTCAATTTGG
>CALAWF010000208.1 GCA_937894665.1 uncultured bacterium
GAATTCAAAATAATAACTCATCTAACTTGATTGATGGAATGCCTGATCAGTTTAAAACGGCTTTTGATTCCAGTGTTGCAACTAATTTGGTTCCATATTTAGAGAATTTGATATTTGGATTAAATCAGTTGAACAAACAATTAAAAGAAAACGCTAAACTTTCAAAATCAGATGATGTAGATGAATTATTTTAGAAAATAAAAGGTTGGTATGGCAATTGTATTTAGACAACAGAATAAAGAAGAGGACTCAGGAAATATTTTCTGGGTAACGATGGCTGACCTGTTATTAGGGTTGGCGGTAATTTTTATTACGTTGTTTGTTCTTGCAATGACCGGATTTTCCCAACAAACAGTTCAACAGCAACAAGTTCAGATGAGTGTATCTGAAAAAATTAGTGAAGGAATGAAAAAATCGGATATTGATGCTGATGTTGATAAAATGACCGGTGATTTAAAAATTTCTGATGGTGAACTTTTTGCTCTTAATAGTTCTGAACTTACTCCAGATGGCAAGAAACTATTAGATAGACTTGCTCCAATATATATAAATACAATTTTTGCCGATAAAGAACTTGCAGAACAAATTGATAATATTGTTATTCAAGGGCATACCGATTCTCAAACATTTGCAGGTGTCAGGTCTAAAGATGAACAATTTATGCGGAATATGGATTTGAGTTTGCGAAGAGCAAATGCGGTTGCTGAATACATATTTAGAACAAAATACGACAGAAAGTATGCTGATGAGTTTAGAAAGAAACTTGTTGTTGAAGGAAAAAGTTTTAATGAACCTGTTTTAGTGAATGGAAAAGAAGATTTTGCTAAAAGCAGACGTGTAGAGTTAAAGATAAAAGTAAAGAGCTGGGACGTTTCAAAAGCGTTAGGATTACGGAAGTAGGAAAATGATAGACGAACAAAATATTTTAGAAACAATTAACATGATTAAACTGTACAATCTTGATATTAGAACTGTTACATTAGCTTTGAGTTTGAGAGATTGTATTTCGGAAGATATAGATAAACTTTGTGATAATATCTATAACAAAATTAAAAAATATGCTAAAAATCTTGTTGCATATGCAGATGAATTGGCGGATGAATATTCTATTCCAATTATAAATAAAAGAATTGCGGTAACACCGATTTCTTTCATTGGTGAGGCTTGTAAAAATCCTGATTATGTTAGAATTGCGCAAGTTTTGGATAAAGCGGCAAAAGAAGTTGGGGTAAATTTCGTTGGCGGTTTTTCTGCTCTTGTAGAAAAAGGGTGTACAAAAGGTGATAATCTTCTGATTGAAAGTATTCCGGAAGCATTAGCTAAAACCGAAAGGGTTTGTTCATCAATAAATTTGGCTTCTTCAAAAGCCGGTATAAATATGGACGCTGTTTTAAAAATGTCAGAAATTATCAAAAAATCAGCAGAATTAACAAAAGACCAAGATAGCATTGGTGCTGCAAAACTTGTTGTATTTTGTAATGTTCCTGGGGATAATCCATTTATGGCAGGAGCTTTTTGTGGAATGGGTGAACCTGAATGTGCATTGAATGTTGGGGTTTCCGGTCCGGGTGTTGTTCGTGCTGCGGTTGAAGCATTGCCTGAAGGTGCGGATATGAGTGAATTGGCGAATAAAATTAAAGAAATTGCTTATAAAATTACTTCAACAGGGGAACTTGTAGGGCGAAAATTGGCAAAAAGATTAGATATTCCATTTGGGGTAATTGACTTATCTTTAGCTCCAACTCCTGCCCCAGGTGATAGTGTTGCCGGAATTTTCCAAGCTATGGGACTTGAACACGCTGGAGCTCATGGTACAACAGCAGCTCTTGCAATGTTGAATGATGCCGTTAAAAAAGGCGGAATTATGGCAAGTTCTCACGTTGGTGGTTTGTCAGGTGCATTTATTCCTGTTTCTGAAGATGCCGGAATGATTGAGGCTGCGGAAAAAGGTTATTTGACTTTCAATAAACTTGAGGCAATGACTTCTGTTTGTTCTGTTGGACTTGATATGATTGCAATTCCTGGAGATACCCCATCAAGTACAATTGCCGGAATGATTGCTGACGAAATGGCAATTGGAATGATAAATAAAAAAACTACAGCTGTTAGGGTAATTCCTGCTGCGGGTAAAAAAGTTGGAGATTATATTTCATATGGCGGGTTGTTGGGAGAAGCTCCGATTATGCCTGTAAATGAACTTTCTTCAGCTAGGTTCGTTAATAGAGGTGGGAGAATTCCTGCTCCTATTCATAGTTTAAATAATTAATTAAGGATGAAATATAAATGGCAACAGCTCATTCTATATCAAAATTTGATAATAGTTTAACGGAATTTTTAATAAATGTTATGTCTGATAAGTATGGAGATACAAAATCTTATGCTTATCGATATAACAATTTAAAAGTTTTCATGGATTATAAGCGTTGTAAAGATCCTCATTTCTTTGTAAGTATTGGAATTTCTGAGGCTTGTTTTTCTATTACTGATGGAAAGAAACTTGATGGCGGACTTGGCACAGAAGATGCTTATGTGAAAAGATGGAGTGAAAGAGTAAATATTAATAGTGAATTGAAAGCTCATTGGAATATTATTCGTGAAGCTATTGCAGCTGAACAAGAAGATGATTTGTCGAAAAAATCTTCTGCTTCTATTCGTTTAAGACGCTCAGAATCTTCAAATCAAGATTTAAATGTTGATATGACCGGCACCGGTATTGATAAAGCAAAACGTGAAAAGCAGCAAAAAAGATTATTAAAAATGAAAGGAAAGCTACTTGATTCTCGCAAAAATAGTGGTAACATTAAGTAAAAACTAGGAGGTTAAGATGAAAACACTTCATGAATTAGCCATAAAATTACAAGAATCAATTATTAAACAACAGGAGGATTCACACAACTCTGCCAATTTAAACGTAACTAAGTATAATAATTTAAAAATCAAAATGGATACAAGGTACTCTTATCCGCATGCAATTATTTGTATCGGAATTTCAGAGGCTGTATTTAATATTGCTGAAGGTACAAAGACAGACGGTGGACTTGGTCCGGATGAAAAGTATGTTAGAAAATGGCTCGGAAATAGTACAGTTCTTTCTGATTTAAAAGAAATCTGGATTTCATTAGGTGAACTTGTAAAAGCTGAAGAACAAGATAAAGCTATTAAACAAGAAGGCGAAGCCGATGAAGTTAAACGTGATGCCCCAAAGAAGAAAAAGAAATTTAAAAATTTACTAGATATGACAATGCCCGTCGATGGCATTCCTGTTGATGGAGATGAATTTGAAGAAGATGATTCAGCATATGATGTTGAACCAGATGAAGAGGATGAATCTTCTAAAAATAAGGTTTGTACTGAAACAGTGGATGAGATTAAAAAGGATTTGAAATCTTATTTAAAATCAATTTATCATCCTGGAAAATAATTCCAAGAAAAAATATATTTATTTTTATTTCCCATTTTCTTTGATACCTGTTTTAGAACGCAATTTGCGGTGGTAAGTTATTGCAAATCTGTGGGCTTCATCTCTTATTCTTTGGATGAGGAATAATGCACTGGATTCTCGAGGTAGTAAGATTGATTGGGATTGATTTGGCAGAAAAACCTCTTCTTGACGTTTTGCCAAACTGACAAAGTCAATTCCTGTAACTCCGAGTTCTTTTACTATTTGCATAACGCTCGATAATTGTCCCTTACCACCATCAATAATGATTAAATCCGGTTTATCCCAACCTTTATCTCCGAGGTGAACAAGTCGTCTTGTTAGAACTTCTTTCATTGATAAAAAGTCGTCCGGTTTTCCTTCGGTTGACTTTATTTTGAATTTTTTATATTCCGATTTTTTACTCAATCCATTTATAAAAGTTACCATTGATGCAACAGTATTTGTACCTTGAATGTGCGAAATATCATAACATTCCATTCTGTGGGGGAAGTTATTCAGGTGAAGTTTTTCTTTTAGGTAAGAACCAATATTGTTAAAATCTTCGTTAATTTTGGACATTTTTGATAATTTTGCATTATCGATTACAACTCTGCAATTTTTATCTGCAAGGGTTTGAAGTTCTTTACCTTGGGTAGATTTTCCATAACTGATTTTAACTTTCTTCCCTGAAATAATTTCTAACCACTCTTCGTATAACGCTTTATCACCAACAGCTTCAAGTTCATTAGATACAATTTTATCTGGAAATTCTAAAGATAAAGTGTTGTAGTATTCTTTGAAAAAGGTTGCAAAAAATTCTGTTTTATCTTCGTCTTCGACTTCATAGGTAAAATCTTTTTTGTCTATAAGACGTCCTTCTCTAATCATCATTATAACGATTGCAAGTATTCCGTCTTCGTGGATTAGAGAAATAATGTCCTCATTCAGTTTGGTGTTTTCGTAAACGACTTTTTGTTTTTCAAGAGTTTTTTTGAGGTCAAAGTAGCTATCACGAAGTCTGGCTGCTTTTTCAAATTGTTCAGAGTCTGAGTACTTTTGGATTTGTTCCATTAGTTGTTTCATCAACTCTGTTTGTTTCCCTGATAAAAATAGTTCTGCTTGATGAACTATTGCTTTGTATTCTTCACTTGAAACAAGGTTTTGGCAAGGAGCAAGACATTTACCTATGTGGTAATAAAGGCAAGGTCTGCTTGAAAATTTTGGAGTTTTGCATTGCCTTAGCGGAAAGATTTTTTTCAAGAAATCTAGTGTTGAGTGCATAGCACGAATGTCTGTATAAGGTCCATAATACTTTCCTTTTTCTGGATTCATGTTGCGTTTTCTTACAATAGCAATCTTAGGAAAATCTTCATTTGTAATAAGGAAATACGGATATTTTTTATCATCTTTTAATAAAATATTATATTTAGGTTTGTGTTTTTTGATTAAATGACTTTCAAGGATAAGAGCCTCAACTTCTGTATTGGTTATGATATATTCCATGTGGTCAATTTGAGACACCAAAATATTAACTTTAACACTGTCGTGATGTTTTCTATTAAAATATGACATAACACGGCGTTTAAGAATTTTAGCTTTTCCGACATAGATAATTTCATTCTCCGAGTTGTAATAGATATAACACCCTGGGAGTGATGGCAGAAGTTTTAATGTTTCTTTCAATTTGTCATTCATAATTAAATTATACCATGTTTGAGTTTAAAGAGAGTTCCCATCTGCTTATTCGTCATTCTGAGGGGTAATCCATTAAGAAACTAATATTATTTAGCAAATTTACCCGAAGAATCTCTATCTGTAGACCCTAGCTAGAGATCCTTCGCTTCGCTCAGGATGACGGTAGCGTTAAGTTGTTTCCCATTTTGTCAATTGTAACAAAATGTAAACTCTCTATGCAAATAGCTGAAACC
>CALAWF010000209.1 GCA_937894665.1 uncultured bacterium
ACGCATACGGACTCACTCGTTTCGCCACAGCTCAACGGTTCGCTTTGTAAAGTTCAGTATGACCAAACGCTTATAGGGGGTTCGGGGGCGTTGCCCCTGATGACTCGAGCCATTTGGTCATTCGTGTTTTTCTTTTATTAATATTTTCCCTCGCCCTTTTTAAAGGGAGAGGGGGGTAGGGGTGAGGGTTTTAATTCTTTTTCGTCGAAATAAAAGAACAAGGGAATTGTCAGACTTCCCTAACCCTCAGCTCAGCCTTCGCAGGCATACATACTACACGCTTCGTTACAACTCAGCGGTTCGTTTTGTACACCCTCGGGGAGAGAACTTATTAATGTTGGGTTAGAAAACCCAACCTACATACTAAAGCCATCAGAATGACGAATTAATTATGCAACGAACTCAGTACCTTAGTGCCTTCTATAAAAAAACTTTATTTCCTACACATGGGCTGTTAAGGACGGAGCGATGGAAATAAATTGTCTTACTAAATCTGCATCCCATTGAGTGCCTGCTCCTTCTTTTAGAATTGCACAAGCCTTTTCGATTGGCATACCTTTTCTATAAGGTCTATCACTAACCAATGCGTGATAAGCATCTGCTACAGATACAATTCTTGCTGCAAGCGGAATTTCATTACCTTTTAGTCCTTCCGGATAACCTTTTCCGTCAAGTCTTTCATGGTGATATTTAACAATTGGAATTAAATCTCTAAGTGCTTCATTTGGCTCAAGTACTTTTTCAGCACCAATCACTGGGTGTTGTTTCATTATTTCCCATTCTTCATCTGTTAATTTTCCAGGTTTTTTCAATACACTTTCAGGAATACCAATTTTACCAACATCATGAAGCATTGCACCAATCTTAATTCTTTCAACTTCACTTTCAGGTAAGTTGATTGCTCTAGCCAATGCTTCTGAGTATCTTGATACTGATGTTGAATGACCTTTTGTATAAGGGTCTTTAGCATCAATTGCACCCGCAAGTGATGTAACCATTTCCATTAAGTGGTTATGGTTTATAATCTCTTCATTGTTGAATTTGTGAACTAATTCTTCTTCAAAATTTATACCGATTTGTGAATGACGTTTTGCAAGAACTTCTGCAAATGAATTCAATGCAACATCATCCCAGAAATTGAAGTCTGATGAACTTACAATCGCTGACATACCTTCTTTGTAACCTTTAGCTTGAGAAATGAACATTGCTTGTTCTGCTAAGATTAAAAGTTTTTCTTGATCGGATGAACAATCCGGATATGTAGAAATACCAACCGAAACTTTTACCGGTCCGACATCATCTACAAAACAACAAGATAAACAGTATGTGATATATTCAGCAAGATATTTTGCATCACGAGTGTCTGTATCAGGCATGATGATTGCAATTTCATCTCCGCCATATCTTCCAGCATAATCTGTATTTCTGATATTTTGTTTAACTTTTTCTGCTAAAAGTTTGATAACTTCATCACCTTTAGCGTGTCCAAGTTCTCTATTAATTTTAGAAATATTGTTAACATCAAACATAACAACAGACAAATGTGTATTGTTATCTTTAGCTTTAGCAAGTTCTTTTGCTAACATTTCTTGGAAACCTCTGTGGTTATACAAAGAAGTTAGAGTATCTGTGTTAGCATATTTGCTTGTTTGTTCAAGTAATTGGATATTGTGAACAAACATTCCCATATAGTTAGAAATAAATGTCATAAGGTTTGTGTTAATATTTGCGATGTTTTGACCAACAAGCATTACACCAATACACTTATGAACAGACATCATCGGGAATATAACTGATGATGATTTAACTAAGTAAGGATTGTTTAAATAATTTATATTATCAATATCCACGATTGTTTTATGACAAAAACTGTTTATTATAGGATTATTTTCATCTGATAAAAATACTTTTGATGAATAAGTATTCCCCGCATTGCTGTATAATTTTAAGTTTATACATTTTGATTTTTCGTGTAAAAGTCCAAAACCTACAAATTTCCATCTCAGCTTGTTGACAAATATATTATTTAACTGAGCAAATAACCCTGCAATACTTGTGTTATTTTGAAATATATCAGAGATATTTCTCATTATTTCAAAATAGTTGATATTGTTTTGAATAGGATTTGTCAGAGCTTTGTACTCAGAATTATAAGACTTAGCCTTAGTTTTCGTTGTATTAAAATTGTTGATTGTTTCGACAATGCTTTCAAGGCTGTTTTGTTCTGCAATAGAAATAGGTTTAATTAGTTTATCAAGTTTTTTCTTAGTAGAAGTTAGTTCTTTTTTCTCTTCTTTTTTAGTAGTAGTTTCTGCATTTTTTGCAATAGAAATTAGCGGAGCATTCGCTATCGGGCTTTTAACTCTTTTGATAGGGTTAGAACTCAACGTTTTTTTGTCCGACTTAACGGATTTATTTAATTTTTCTTCTTCTACTTTTTTCAAAATGCAACTACCTACAATTTTATACTATAAGTTTCTTGATAATTATTTTTTGACTAATAATGCGTAATTTTTTACATTACTAAACAATTCTACCTTATCAGCCACTAAAATCAATACTTCAAATAGAGGGAATATTCCCTAATCTACTAACCTTTCAAATCAATTTATTACTACATATATAGTATAAAATATTTTAAGTGTTTTTTCTACCCCATGTTCGAATAATGTTAAAAAGTGTAAAATTATAGATGATGTAGGTTGGGTTTTCTAACCCAACGTTAATAAGTTTCCTCCCAAAGGAGGTAACAAAGGGCGAGGGAAAATATTTATAAAAAGCTGGATTATTTCGGGCTAAAGCCCTCAGAATGACAAATGCGTAAAGCCTTTTTCAAATTCGGTCATTGCGAGCGAAGGCGAAGCAATCCAGCCTATTTTTAATGGCAGATTAGTAAATCCGACCTACAAATAAAATTGTAATAAACTCAGAATAACACACATAAAGACCTCAGTGCCATAATGCCTTCTGTTATGAACTTATAGACTTTATTGAACTTATTTCCCTGTTCCCTGTTCCATTTTCCTCAAAAAAAATTTCTCTCCGCAAATCCTTACGCCCCAAGGATGTCAAGAGTCAAACTCCCCCAAGTGGCTAGTCGTATTTTTACGTAGGTAAAAATACGGATGTTTACAAGATTTGAAAATACCGATATAATGGTATTGTTGGTTAAGGCTCACACCCGAGAGAAATAAAAACTCTTAAAAGTCTTTGACTTTTCGATGGTAAAGCTGTTTGCCGACAGAATCTGGTTTATTCGCACCATTCACTTTTAGGGATTTTGTTTTATAATGTCTGATATGTTTAACATAAACACGGATGATATTTCTGAAAGTTATGATGAATTTAGACAGAGGATAAAAGACAACAAGTCTTTTGCTGTTACTGGATTAACTTCTGTTTTGCGACTTTTTTTGCTATCTAAAATTAAAAATTATTCAAAGAAAAAAGTTTTATTTATAACCTCATCTGAACAAAATGCTTTGCGTTATCAGAGTGATTTAAGTACAATTTGTGATTTAAAATCAAGTGTTATGCCGTTTCAAAATATTTCAATGTACGAAACTGTTACACCAAATTTGTACGATTATTCTGAACAAATTAAAATTTTGCAATCAAAACCGGATATTGTTTTGTGTCCCGTAAAAGCTCTTTTAGAAAAATTTCCGAACCAAGATTTTTTCAAAAAAAATAGTTTTAAAATCAAAGTTGGAGATACTCTTAACCTTAAAAAACTTTCAAGAAAACTTGTTGATTTAGGGTATAAGAAATCCACAATGGTTAGTGATATGTCAGAATTTAGTATTCGTGGCGATATTGCAGATATTTTCACTTTAGGAGAAAATCCTATAAGAATTGAACTTTGGGGGGATGAAGTTGTTGATATTAGATATTTCAATAACGAAACCCAAAAATCAATTGAAAAAACAAAAGATGTAACTATTTTTCCTATCTACAAATTTATTACTGCAGGACAAGAAGATTTAGTAAAAAACATTCAACAAGACGGTATTTTAGATGGTGATGAAATTCCGGAAGAAAATTATTTTGAAGGTATTGAAGTTTATCAAAATTTCTTTAATAAAAACTTAGTTTCTATTTTAGATTATTTTGAGGATTATACTATTGTTTTCGATGAAACCTCTGAAATATATTCAAAATACGAGTTTCTGGATGAAAACTTTAACAAGCAACTAGAAGAAAATCTTAAACTTTCAGTAATAAAAAAAATAGAAGGTAAAAACCATTTTACCTACGAGGAATTTTTAAGAGGAACAACTTATTTCCAAAAAATTGGTTTCAATAATTTTATAGATGGAAATATGGGTGATATTGTAGAATTTAACGCTCAACCTTTGAGAAATTTTGAATCCGATTTTGAAATTATAACCTCTTTTATAAAAGAACATTCCGGATGGAGAATCATTATCGCAACAGATTATCCTGAAAGAGTGAAGGAAATACTTTCAGAAAAAGATATTTTTTCTGTAGAATATGCAGAGAGTATTGTTTCAGGCGGATGTATTTTAGAAGATTTTAAAACCGTTATTATTACTGATAGAGAACTTTTTAACAAACGTTCAAAAGAAGTTACGGCAACTAAAAAATCTTATTATAAAGAAAAACCTGAATATATCGAAAATATCAATGATATAAAGGTTGGGGAATATGTTGTTCACACAATCCACGGGCTTGGAATTTACAAAGGACTCTCTAAACAAGAAATTGACGGTCAATTAAAAGATTATTTGACAATTGAATATGCAAACAAAGACAGATTACACATTCCGGCTGAACAAATCAACCTTTTGTGTAGATATAGAGGCTCAGGAACCGTCAAACCTAAACTTTCTCGAATGGGTGGAAAAGATTGGGAAAGTACAAAAGCTAAAGTAAAAAAAGCGGTCGAAGTTGTTGCATATGACCTTTTAAGACTTTATGCCAGACGTAAAATGCAGCAAGGTATTCAGTTTTTGCCGGATACAACTTGGCAAGTTGAAATGGAAGAAGCATTTGAATACGTTGAAACTCCGGACCAATTGAAAGCAATTGAACAGGTTAAGAAAGATATGGAATCTTCTCAACCTATGGACAGATTGATTTGTGGTGATGTTGGTTTTGGTAAAACAAGTTGCAATGAGGGCTATTTTTAAAGCTGTTACATCAGGCAAGCAAGTTGCAGTTGTTGTCCCGACAACAATTCTAGCTCTTCAACATTATCAAACTATTTCAGAAAGATTTAAACCTTTTGGGGTTGGAGTTGAATTGTTATCACGTTTCAGAACTCATAAAGAACAAAAGGAAACAGTGAAAAATCTTGCGACAGGCAAATGTGATGTTGTTGTAGGAACTCACAGACTTTTGCAGGAAGGAATAGTTTTTAAGGATTTAGGACTTCTTGTAATTGACGAAGAACACCGATTCGGAGTTCGACACAAAGAAAAGTTAAAACAATTGAGAGAAAATATTGATATTCTTTCAATGTCAGCAACTCCAATTCCTAGAACTCTTTATATGTCATTATCCGGAATTAAGGATATGTCTGTAATTAACACCCCTCCTAAAAACCGCTTACCAATTAAAACTTACGTTGGTGAATGGAATGAAAATATGGTTAAAAATGCCATTAATCACGAAATTGATAGAGAAGGACAAGTTTTTTATCTTTATAACCGAGTAGAAACTATTCAAGAATTTAAAAACCAACTTCAAAAAATTGTTCCAAATGCCAGAATTGCAATCGGACATGGGCAAATGGATGAAAAGGCTTTAGAAGAAGTTATTGTTGATTTTGCAAATCATGAATATGATGTTTTACTTGCAACAACAATTATTGAAAATGGTATTGATATTCCCAATGCCAATACAATGATTATTCACGATGCCGATAGATTTGGACTTGCACAATTATATCAATTGAGAGGTCGTGTAGGTCGTTCTCAACGTCAAGCATATTGCTATTGTTTCTACAAAAAGAGTAAAGAAATTACAAAAGACGCCGTTCACCGTTTGAAAGCAATTAAAGAATTTACAACTCTTGGAAGCGGCTATCAAATTGCACTCCGAGATGTGGAAATTCGTGGAGTCGGTAATATTTTGGGTACAAAACAACATGGACATATGATAAATGTTGGTTTTGATACATATTGCGAACTTTTAGATGAAGCCGTTCAAGAAATTCAAGGAGAAAAAGTTGAAAAAACAACACCTGCAATTGTTGATATAAATGTAACTGCTTATATTCCTGATGAATGGGTTGGCTCATCAGAACAAAAGATGATTGAATATAAACGTTTGGCGGATGTAAAAAGTTCTACCGAACTTGATTATATTGTAGAGGAATGGCAAGACAGATTTGCTAAACCTCCGGAATGTGTAGAAAATCTTATTAAATTAATAAGATTAAGACTTTCAGCAACAGAAGTTAAAATATCCGTAATTCGTGAAACTCAAGATAGTATAAGAATTTATACACCATATTCAAAAGCCGAATGGAATTTGATATATAAAGTTTTACCACTAAATTTAGCTAAAAAAATCAAATTTACAATAGCACCTAAATCCTGTCAAGAAGGTTGTTCTATCTTGATTTTAAACACTTCGTATGTAAATTTTAATGAAGTATTTAACATTTTAACCGATTTGTTTTATTATATACATAAAGTTAGTTACGAATACTAGAAAAGGGAGAGTGTAAATGAAAGGTTCAAAAATATTAGCAACATTATTGCTATCAGCAATGTTGTTTACAGGCTGCGGATTGAAAGATAATCAAGCTATTATCAAGATTAACGATGGCGTTATAACATTAAAAGAACACGATGAATTAATGTCTAAACAATTAGCTCAATCTCCATTTGCAAAAATGTCAGGAGCTGATTTAAATGGTAATAAAGACGGTTTTGTATATTTAATGACAGAACAAGGTGTTATTAACCAATTGATTATTCAAAAATTGTTAGACCAAGAAGCTGAAGCTAGAGGAATTAAAGTTACTCAAAAAGATGTTGATCAAGCAATCAAAGACGTAATGGATAAAATGGGTGGAAAAGACCAATTGATGAACACTTTGAGAAACAATGGAATTTCTACAGCAGAATTCAAAAAAGATATTAAAGTTCAAGTAAAAATGCAAAAATTAGCAACAGAAGCAGCTAATATCAAAGTTACTGATGCTGATTGCAAAAACTTCTACAACAAAAATCAAGATAAATTTAAACATGCTGACCAAGTTAGAGCATCTCATATTTTGATTTCAGCTAATCCATATCAAATACAACAAGAAATTACCGAAAAAACAAAAGGTAAAATGGATGAAAAAGAATTAAAAGCTCAAGTAGAAAAAGTTATGGCTGAAAAACAAGCAGAAGCTGAAAAATTAGCTAAAGAATTACAAGCTGACAGTTCTAAATTTGCTCAATATGCTAAAAAATATTCAGAAGATCCACAATCAGCAAAACAAGGTGGAGATTTAGGTTTCTTTGCGAAAGATAGAATGGTTCCGGAATTTGCAGAAGCAGCATTCAAAGCTAAACCAAACACAGTTACAGAACCTGTAAAATCTCAATTTGGTTATCATATTATTATGGTTACAGATAGAAGAGGTGCTGGTGTTGTTCCTTACGAAAAAGCAAAATCAGATATTAAAGATTACTTAACTCAAGAAAAACAAGTAAAAGCATTGGATGAATTAACAACAGCTGCTAAGAAAAAAGCAAAAATTGAATTTGTTGACCAAAAATATAATCCAGAAGAAATTTCTAAAAAACTTCACAAACAAGTAAATGATATGTCAGGTGGAGCAGCAGATGTTTTACAAAAACAAGCTAAAGAAAATAAATCTAAATAGTTAATAAAAACAAATAAATCTAACAACCGACATTTGGAATTCCAAATGTCGGTTTTGTTATTTTCTTAAAATTAAGGGAAAAGGAAGAAGGAACAGGGGAACAGGGGAATAAGGGAATAAGGGAATAGGTTCGTTACAGTACGATTATAGTTTTTGCGTACTGTTATAAATTCTTTGCTTCACTCAGTATGACGAATGCGTATAGTTTTATATAGGGGTTCGGGGACATAGCCCCTGATAACTCGAGCCATTCGGTCATTCGTGTTTTTCTTTTT